>DASUUK010000108.1 GCA_036374135.1 Euzebyales bacterium | reverse complement strand
AGGAACCAGGCCACGGCGCCGATGACGACAACGATGAGCATCCCGACGGCACCGGCCGCGACGGCAGCCCACCGTGACCTCGGGACCTGCCGCTTCGCGGGCCCTTGGGTCGGGTGGGGACGTGCGCGTGTGGGCGTGCGCGCAGTCATCGCATCCTCCAACCATCCCGGACGCGCTCCCCCCGGTGCCAACCACCGGGACCGAGAGGCGGCCGCCGACGGCACCTCTCCCAGGTGTGTCGCATGGCACTCGGACCGCTCGGCCCGGCGGGTGCGGGTACGTGGACCTGCCGCTCGGGTCCGGCGGGTGGTTGACTGACATGGACGGCTGGAGGTGTCTGATGGCTGGGCGGTTGGACACGTCGGAGCGGCGACTCGCCGGGACCCTGCGGGAAGCGGTCGCCCAGAAGATCATCACTGAGCAACAGGCCCGGCAGATCGCCGACATCAGGGCCGGAACACCCGAGGCGCCGACGGTGCGTGCGGCTGGCTGGGTGCGGCCGCTGGTGGCCGAAGCTCTCGGGTACGTCGGCGGCGCACTGGCGTTGCTCTCGAGCGTGATCCTCATCGAGCAGTACTGGGCTGAGCTGCCCCCCTGGGGTCGGGTGACCCTACTGGCTGCGACCGCGGTGGGTCTGTTGACCGCCGGAGCGCTCGTACGTGTTCGTGACGGTCCGCTGGATCGGCTGCGTGGGTTTCTGTGGCTGCTGTCCGCCGTGGCGGTGGGCGGCACCGTCGCCATCGGGCTGACCGAGTACACGGCCCTGCAGGACTCGGAGTTGATGCTCGCGACGGGTGTGGCCGTCGCCGTCTACGGGGTCGTCCTGTGGCTGGCACGTACGGCCAGCCTGCAGCAGCTGGTGGTGTTCGCCGCGGTACTGACCGCAGTGACCGCAGGGATCGGGGCGGCCGAGCCTTCATGGGTCGAAGCGACCGGCCTGGCCGTCTGGATGGTCGGGATGGTGTGGGCCTGGGCGGCCTGGGTGGGGTGGATCCGTCCGCGACGTACGGGTCTACTGATCGGAGCCGCAGCCGCGGCGCTGGGGCCGATCACCGTCCCCGACGACCGGTACGGCTGGATCCTGGCCATCGGGCTGGCGACCGCCGGGCTGCTCGTCGCCGTCAGCATCCCGGCACACGAGACAGTTCTGCTCGGTCTTGGGGTGGTGGGCATCGTCGCCTATGTCCCCCGGATCGTGTTCCAGTACTTCGGCGACACCCTGGGTGCGCCCGTCAGTCTGTTGATCACCGGGGTCGTCCTCGTGGCCGTGGCACTGACCATCGCCCGAGCACAGCACCGACCTCAACCGGAGCACCGGCAATGATCGAGACGACACGGCCACACCGGTGCGCGGCATGACACGACGTACCCAGAGATGAGCAGTCAAGCGACGTCCAATACACGAGCACGGTCGCCGTCGTCCGAGGAGGCACTGGTCGGCGGATGTGCCACATTCGGGTCGGCGGCTGTGCGTTCCTGCGACCGAATGCCGGCCGGGGACCGGGAGACGGACCCCTAATCGTGCACGTGGACCGGGTGGCCCTCGCGGTGCTCGATGGCGTCGGCAGCCGAATCCAGGAGCTTGTGGGCAAGGTCCGACAGCGCGCGAGCGGTCGCGAGCTCTTCGCCGATGTGGGGTACGTTCGGATCGCTGGGATTGCGCCGTGCCCGACCCCAGCCCCCGAAGGTCGTGGCGCCG
Organism: Euzebyales bacterium; assembly: GCA_036374135.1. Taxonomy (NCBI): domain Bacteria; kingdom Bacillati; phylum Actinomycetota; class Nitriliruptoria; order Euzebyales; species Euzebyales bacterium. Next base: position 34,100 of record DASUUK010000108.1, on the reverse strand, counting down.
ATCGTCGTGACTGCCTTGGCGTTGGTTGTGGTCTCGGTCTCGTCCACCAGTACCTCGACCGTGAAGACCTTCTGATTCTCCATGCTCCACCTCGCCGTGCTGACCCCATCAAGGGTGCCCGCACCGACCGTCCGCTTCCAGAGGCGAGTGGCCTGCGGCGGTGGCCCGAGCGTCCCCGAGTTCGTCCGCGGCAGTGATCAATGATGGGCGGATGTCCCGACACCTTCGATGCCGGTGATCCCGCATGACCACGAGGAGCGGAGCGCGCGTGCCATGTTCTGACGGACACCGGCCTACCGGCGCAGGTTGCCGTGACCTTCGTCCTGCACCGGAGGCACTGGCTGAAGGAGAGTGCAGGTGGCGACAGCCCGGGAGTCTGACATGCGGTTCACAGATCGACGCGACGCGGGCCGACGGCTCGCCGAACGCCTCACCCCGCTGCGAGCCGAGACGCCCGTCGTTGTGGGATTGCCGCGCGGAGGCGTACCCGTCGCGGCCGAGGTCGCCGCCCGCCTGCAGGCGCCACTGGACGTGCTGATCGTGCGCAAGCTCGGCTGCCCATGGCAACCGGAGCTGGGCATGGGCGCCATTGGAGAGGGCGGTGCACGAGTCCTCAACCACGACCTCATCGCACGGCTGGGCGTGACTGCGGCTGAGCTGGACGTTGTCGCCGCGCGGGAGCAGGCGGAGCTCGCGCGGCGCGTGCGCGCCTACCGTGGAACGACAACCCGCGTCCCGGCAGCCGGAAGAGTCGTGATCGTCGTCGACGACGGGATCGCCACCGGGTTCACCGCACGCGCTGCGATCACCGTGCTCCGCCAGCAGGGCGCGCAGCGCGTCGTTCTGGCCGTTCCCGTGGCGCCGCCCGAAACCGTTGAGGAGTTGCGCGGTGTCGCCGACGACGTGGTGTGCCTGCAGACACCGGCATGGTTCTCCGGGATCGGCGCGTTCTACACCGACTTCACCCAGACCAGCGACGCGGAGGTCCGACGCCTGCTGGCGCAGGCGAGACAGGAAGGGACTGTCGTCGGCGCCGCGGCCTCCGCGGATCCCGACGACTCCGATCCCGCCCGCGACGTCGAGGTCGCCGGCGACGGTGTACGCCTTCCCGGCAACCTCGGCATGCCCGAGGACCCCATCGCGGCGGTGATCTTCGCCCATGGCAGCGGCAGCAGCCGCCTCAGCCCCCGCAACACCATGGTGGCAGGCCGACTGAACGGTGCCGGCCTGGCCACGTTGCTGTTCGACCTGCTGACGCCGACGGAGGCGCTCGACCGCGCCAACGTCTTCGACACCTCCCTCCTCGCCGACCGGCTCGTGCAGGCCACGCGATGGCTGCGCCGGCAACCCGAGATCGGCGAGCTGCCCCTCGGCTACTTCGGCGCCAGCACTGGCGCCGCGGCCGCACTGCGGGCCGCCGCTGCACTCGGCGACGGCATCGCCGCCGTCGTCTCCCGAGGCGGCCGACCCGACCTCGCGGGACCCAGCCTGGCACGGGTGACCGCCCCCACCCTGCTCATCGTCGGCGGCCGCGACGAGATGGTCCTCGAGCTCAACCGCCATGCCCAGCAGCGCATGCGCTGCACGTCCCGGCTCGAGGTCGTACCAGACGCTGGCCACCTGTTCGAAGAACCCGGCGCGCTCGACACCGTCGCCGACCTCGCCGCACAGTGGTTCGCCGCTCATCGGTGACGCACGAACCGACCGGTGTCGCGCAGTCAGGAGCGTGTTTGCACGTCCGTCGCCTTGGCCGGCCCCGCCGGTGCTCAGCGCAGGTGGCGCTGTAGGCCCGACGCCACGCCTGGCGGCAGGTCCGCGCCGGGCGAGAACCGGGCCGGTTCGTGGAGCGCGCCGGCCAGCAGTCCCGCGACGCTGATGACGTCGGCGGCCGGCAGGCGACGACGGACGTCCGGGAGGGTGTCGGTTACGAGGAGCCGGTCGACCGACAGACGGTCGAGGGCGTCCACGACCGCGCCCGAGAACACGCCGTGGGTCGCGGCGATCACCATCCGTTCGCGCGCACCCGCCCGCGCGAGGACCGCGGCGGCCGCGGCGATCGTCGCCCCGGTGCTGATCATGTCGTCCACGATGACCGGCGTCCGCCCGGCGACCGCACCGACGACCTGGTCCGCGCGCACCTCCGTTGCCGACAGGCGGGCCTTGCGCACGACGGCGACCGGGAGGTCGAGCACCGCGGCGTACCGCTCGGCGAGCTTCACGGCCCCCAGGTCCGGCGCGACCAGCACGGGATCGGCGGGCAGCGCCGAGGCCAGTGCGCGCGCGAGCGGTGGCACCGCCGTCACGAGGGTCACGGGCACCGTGACGACCGCCTCCAGCGTGGGAGCGTGCGGATCTACGGTCACGATGCGATCGACCCGCGCACCACCGAGCATGTCCGCGACGACGCGCAGGCCCACCGCCTCTCCCGGCGACGTCCTGCGGTCCTGTCGGGCGTACCCGAAGTACGGCACGACGGCCGTGACCGTCCGCGCGCCGGCGCGGCGGCACGCGTCGACCAGTAGCAGCAGCTCCAGGAGGTGGCGGTCGGCGGGCGCCCCGGTCGGCTGCACGAGGTGCACGTGCGCACCGGCCACGCGCTCGTCGACGGCGACGTGCAGCTCGCCGTCGGGGAACCGTTCGATGTCGGCGGCGACGGTCTCGAACCGGCCCGCAGCGGCTATGGCGCGCGCCAGGTCCGGATGCGCGGTGCCGGACACCACGACCGATCGGTCGATCACGTCGTCGCGTCCGCGCATCCGCCCGCCATCCATCGCTCCTCCCGACAAGGCTGTTGCACGGGGCGCCGTGCCCGCCGATCGTACGCAGTCGCGGACTCCGCCACGACGTCGGACGTTCCCCTCGCGCCGCGAGCTGCGTCAAGGCTCGTTCTCACGGACGCTGGCGCTGCCCGCCGGCGTCACCGAGGACGACATCACCGCCAGCTACGAGCAGGGCATCCTCGAGATCCTCGTCCCGATGCCGCAGCCCCCGCAGCCCGAGGGGAGGAAGATCGCGGTCCCCACCAAGTGACCCCGGTCGCCCGAGCCGCACCCGGCAGTCTGGTACACGGGCTCGGTCGGCCGGCCGCACCCGACCTCAGGCGGTCGCCACGGTCACGTCGTTGGTCGGCGGCGTCGCGCCGTCGGCTGTGATCAGGCCGTAGTGGCCGTCGTAGCGGCGGTAGATGACCGCCCCCCCACCGGTTGGCGCGTCACGGTAGAACACGTACGGAGCGCCCGAGAGGGTGAGCAGCGCCACCGCCTCATCCTCAGCCAGCGTCGGCGTGGGCGCCGGCTCGGGAGCGAGCCAGCCCTGCGCCGCAGGCAGCGATCCGGTCGACGCGATGGCGGTGCGGCCGTCGGGGCGGCGCGCCACCACACACGCCGTCCCGGTGTCGGCGCACATGAACAGGTGGAAGTCGTAGTCGAGGCGGTCCATCTCCTCGGCAGCCTCAGCCGGGGACAGCGCATGCGGGGCGAAGGTCTTGCGCCGCACCACCCGCCGCTCCTCGGGCGGCCGATCGAAGTAGGGCGGCCGATGGGTCGGTGCGTCACCATGCCGCCACTCGTGTGGTTGTGCCGCGCGTGGACCACGCGTGCGCAGCGCGTGGCGCCGCGCGGCGAGATGCTCGAGCTGGTCACGCAGGCGGTCCTCGAGCAGGTCGATGGCCTCGCGCATGTCATGGGCGGCGACATGCGCACGGACCAGTGTCCCGTCGACGTCAAGGGACGCCTGCGCAACCACCGGCCGCGCGCGCGCCGGATCGCCCGCGACCCGCAACGTGACCTGCGCGGACCGGATCGGATCGGACACGAACCGGGTGACCCGGCTGATCTTCTCGCGTGCGTAGGTGATGATCGCCGGACCCGCGTCGCTGTGGACGACGATCTCGACCGGGACGTCCATGGGATCCTCCGCGCCGGGCTGTGCCCGCCCATGGTCGGGCGCGTCACGCGCGACGACAGGGCCGGGTGGTCCACAAACCTCCGCCGTCGGGCCCCAGCACGGGCCGGTGTGATGCCCGCAAGACCCTTCGATGGCGGGGCAGATGACCTGTGTGACGTGGGGCGGGCCGTCTACGGTCCCTGTATCAGGCGAGGGTCGGAGGGCCCATGGCCGCGAGCGAGCTGTCGGATCGAGCCATCCGGCCGGGGGCCGCGGTCGCGGCGACGTCGCCGGTCGTCACCAAGGACGTGTCGACGTTCGCCGTCCCCCCGAATCTCGTCGACTACGACCGTGCCCGGGCCACCTTTTCGTGGGACGTGGCCGCGCATGAGCTCGATGGGCTGCCCGGCGGTGGGTTGAACATCGTCTACGAGGCGCTCGACCGGCACGCACGGGGACCGCGGCGCGACAGGACGGCGCTGCGCTTCATCGACCACGGCGGCGCCGTGACGGATCTCACGTACGCCCAGGTCCTGGAGCTGTCGAGCCGGTTCGCCAACGTGCTGGAGGAGCTGGGTGTTCGGCGCGGCGAGCGGGTGTTCGCGCTGCTGGGGCGGATCCCGGCCCTGTACGTCGCCGCGCTCGGCACCCTCAGGCACGGCAGCGTGTTCTGCCCGCTGTTCTCCGCGTTCGGACCCGAGCCCATACGGCAGCGCCTCGCCATCGGCGACGCTGTGGTGCTGGTCACAACACCACGGCTGTACGAGCGCAAGGTGGCTGGCATCCGGTCCCGCGTGCCGGCCCTCAACCACGTGCTGGTTGCCGATGTCGAGCGCGACTCCGAACGGCTGCCCGACGGGACGACCGACCTCGACGGCCTGATGACGCGCATGTCGCCGACGTCCACCGTCGCGGCGACGAAACCCGACGACCTCGCGCTGCTCCACTTCACCAGCGGCACGACCGGCACGCCGAAGGGCGCCATGCACGTCCACCGCGCAGTCGTCGCCCATCACGCCACGGCACGGTACGCACTGGACCTGCACCCCGACGACGTCTACTGGTGCACGGCCGATCCCGGCTGGGTCACGGGCACGTCCTACGGCATCATCGCCCCGCTCGTCCACGGCGTGACGAGCATCGTGGACACGGGAGAGTTCGACGTGGCCCGCTGGTACCGGATCCTCGAGCGGGAACGCGTCACGGTGTGGTACACGGCGCCCACCGCGGTGCGCCGGCTGATGCGCGCGGGGCCTGAGCTCGCCGCGGACGCGGACCTCGGACACCTGCGCTTCATCGCGAGCGTCGGCGAACCGCTGAACCCTGAAGCGGTCGAGTGGGGCAGCGCCGTGCTCGGCCCGGCGATCCACGACAACTGGTGGCAGACCGAGACCGGCGCCATCATGATCGCCAACTTCGCCGCCAGCCCGATCCGTCCGGGATCGATGGGACGCCCGATGCCCGGCATCGACGCCGCCATCGTGCGTGTCGACGCGAACACCAGGCCGGTCATCTCCGACGGCGCACCGGAACTCGTCGACACCTCCGGCGTCGAGGGCATGCTGGCGCTGCGGGTCGGCTGGCCATCGATGTTCGGCGGCTACATCCACGAACCGGCACGCTACGCAAAGACCTTTGCCGGCGACTGGTACCTGACCGGCGACCTGGCCCGTCGCGATGCCGACGGCTGGTTCTGGTTCGTGGGCCGGGCCGACGACGTCATCAAGTCCGCCGGTCACCTCATCGGCCCATTCGAGGTCGAGAGCGCGATCCTCGAGCACAAGGCGGTCGCCGAAGTCGGCGTCATCGGCAAACCGGACCCGCTCGCCGGCGAGATCGTCAAGGCCTTCGTGGCCCTCAATCCCGGTTACGAGCCGGGCGCGCGGCTGCGCCTCGAGCTGCTCGGCCATGCACGCACGCGGCTGGGCGCGGTCGTCGCGCCCAAGGAGCTCGAGTTCGCGACAGATCTGCCGAAGACGCGCAGCGGCAAGATCATGCGGCGGCTGCTCAAGGCGCGGGAGCTGGGCCTTCCCGAGGGCGACACGTCGACGTTGGAGCGCGCACCATGACCACCCCTGTGCAGTCGCCGTCCGAATCACTCGATCGCGATCACGCGCTGGACCTGCTGCGCCGCATGCTGCTCGTGCGCCGCTTCGAGGAGCGCTGCGCCGAGCTGTACACGCAGATGGCCATCCGGGGCTTCCTGCACCTGTACATCGGGCAGGAGGCGATCGCGGCGGGAGCGATCGGCGCGCTCGCGCCAGACGACGCCGTGGTGGCCACGTACCGCGAACACGGGCACGCCCTCATGCGTGGCGTGTCCGCGCGCGCGGTCATGGCCGAGATGTTCGGCAAGGTCGAGGGGTGCAGCCGCGGCCGTGGAGGCTCGATGCACCTGTTCGACACGGCCACCCGCTTCTACGGGGGCAACGCCATCGTCGGCGGGGGGCTGCCCATCGCGGTGGGGTTGGCGCTGGCCGACAAGCTCGCCGGCCGGGCACGGGTCACCGCGTGCTTCTTCGGTGAGGGCGCCGTCGCTGAGGGCGAGTTCCACGAATCGCTCAACCTCGCCGCCCTGTGGGACCTGCCGGTGCTGTTGTGCTGCGAGAACAACCGGTACGCGATGGGCACGGCGTTGCGCCGCTCCGAGTCCCAGGTGGACCTGAGCCTGAAGGCCGCGGCATACGAGGTGCCGGCGTGGCCCATCGACGGCATGGACGTCGTGGCCGTCGAGGATGCGGCTGCCAGGGCGGTGCGGGCCGTGCGCGCAGGTGGCGGTCCCCACTTCCTCGAGTTCAAGACGTATCGCTTCCGCGCGCACTCGATGTTCGACCCGCAGCGGTACCGGACGAAGGAGGAGGTCGACTACGAGCAGTCCCACCACGATCCGATCGCGATGTTCGACGCCCGCCTGCGCGCGGCCGGGATGCTCGATGAAGCGGAACGCGAGCGACTCGAGGCCGGCGTCGACGAGGAGGTCGCCGATGCCGTCGCGTTCGCGGAGGCCGGAACATGGGAGCCCGAGTCTGATCTCGGGCGCTTCGTCTACAGCGAACGTGCAGAGAGCCGGCCATGACGACGACCACATACCGCGAGGCGATGCGCGAAGCCATCCGGGACGCGCTGCATCGTGATGACCGTGTGTTCCTCATGGGCGAGGACGTCGGGGCATACGGCGGGTGCTTCGCAGTCAGCATGGGCCTGTTCGAGGAGTTCGGGCCGGAACGGATACGCGACACGCCACTGTCGGAGTCCGCCTTCGTCGGTGCAGGCATCGGCGCGGCACTCGGCGGCATGCGGCCCATCGTCGAGATCATGACCGTGAACTTCAGCCTGCTGGCCCTGGATCAGATCGTCAACAACGCCGCGACGATCCTGCACATGTCCGGTGGGCAGCTCAACGTGCCACTGGTCATCCGCATGACGACGGGGGCCGGGCGTCAGTTGGCGGCGCAGCACTCCCACAGCCTCGAAGGCTGGTACGCACACATCCCCGGCATCAAGGTGATCGCGCCCGCGACCGTCGCCGACGCCCGTTGGATGATGTGGACCGCGCTGGAGGATCCCGATCCCGTGCTGATCTTCGAACACAATGGCCTGTACGGCGTCGAAGGCGACGTCGACGACGCATCCGGCCCGGTGGACATCGACCACGCGATCATCCGGCGCGCGGGCCGTGACGTGACCATCGTCACCTATGGTGGGAGCCTCCCCAAGGCGCTCACCGCCGCCGAGCAGCTCAGTTCCAGCGACATCAGCGCCGAGGTCATCGACCTGCGGTCGTTGCGGCCGCTGGACGACGACGTGTTCCTGTCGTCGGTCGCCCGCACGCACCGCGTCGTGATCGTCGATGAGGGCTGGCGCAGCGGCAGCATATCCGCCGAGATCAGCGCGAGGATCACCGAGCAGGCGCTGTACGAGCTGGACGCACCGATCGCACGTGTGTGCACCGCCGAGGTGCCGCTGCCATATCCTGCGCATCTCGAGCAGGCCGCGCTGCCACAGCCCGACACGATCGCAGCAACCACGCGCGCCGCGGTGGTCGGTGATGGCTGAGTTCTGCATGCCGTCACTGGGCGCCGACATGGTCGCCGGCACGCTGGTGGAGTGGCGGGTGCAGCCGGGCGACGAGGTGGAGCGTGGTGACATCGTCGCGGTCGTCGACACCGAGAAGTCGGCCATTGAGGTGGAGGTCTACCAGTCAGGTGTGGTCGACGAGCTCCTCGTCGACGAGGGCGCACACGTGCCGGTCGGAACGCCGCTCGCCCGCATCCGCAGCGCAGCCGCCGCCCCGACGCCTTCCGCGACGGCGGCGGCCGAACCGGCCGTCGCACAGCCAGCAACAACGGACACCGCACCAGCACCCGCCGTCCCGCCGGCGGTGCCAGCCCGGGCGGGCCGCCGCGGCGAGCCGCACTCGCCGCTAGTCCGTCGTCTGGCACGGACACATGGGATCGATCTGTCAACGATGACGGGCTCTGGTCCCGGGGGTGCGGTCACCCGTCACGACATCGACGACGCGATCGGCGTCCACCGGCGTCCACGGTCGTCACCCTACGCGCGCAGGGTCGCGGCCGAGCTGGACGTCGATGTCCGCGGGCTTCGTGGCAGCGGCGTGGACGGGATGATCGTGGCGGCGGACGTCGAGGCGGCGGCGAGGTCCGCCGCCGGGAAGCCACGGGCCGAAGCGTCGCCGCGCGACCGTCTCGCCGCGCAGCAGCATGCGACCGCAGTGCTGATGACGCGGTCCAAGCGGGAGATTCCGCACTACCACCTGCAGACCGACATCGACCTGACCGGGGCGACGGCGTGGCTGGAGGAGCACAATCACGAGCGACCGATCAAGACCCGGGTGCTGCCCGCCGCCCTGCTGCTCAAGGCGGTGGCCACGGCGGCGCGTGACGTGCCGGACGTCAACGGACACTGGACCGATGGCGCCTTCCGTCCCAGTTCGCAGGTTCGACTGGGCGTCGCGATCTCGCTTCGCGGCGGTGGCCTCATCGCACCGGCGATCACCGATGCCGACCAGCGCTCCGTCGACGAGCTCATGGCGAGCCTGCGTGAGCTGATCTCCGCCGCCCGTGCCGGGACGCTGCGCAGCTCGCAGATGGTCGATCCGACCATCACGGTCACCAACCTCGGCGACCGGGGCGCCAAGGCAGTGTTCGGTGTGATCTACCCCCCGCAGGTCGCCCTTGTCGGATTCGGACGGATCAGCGAACGGCCATGGACGACGGGCGGGACGGTGGGCGCCCGCGTCGGCGTGACCGCGACGCTGGCCGGCGACCACCGCGTCAGCGACGGGCATCGCGGCAGCCGGTACCTGGCGACCATCGACCGCCTCCTGCAGGAGCCTGACCGACTATGAACACGACCACCGACCTGCGGCGGACCGTGCTGGACGTGCTCAGCACCATCGCCCCGGAGGTCGATCCCGACACGGTCGACCCGAACGACGATCTGCGTGCGGCGTACGACCTCGACTCCTTCGACTTCCTCAACGTGCTCGTCGAGCTCTCCGACCGCACCGGCGTCGAGATACCCGAGAGCGATTACGAGCAGGTGCGCACACTGGGCCGGTGCGTCGCCTACATCCAGTCACGACAGGCGTAGCCACAGTGCGCCCTGGTACGAGCGACGGTCCCGCACCACGGTGTGCACGGACGGGGATGCGACATGGGGTGGCCCCGCTCGAGCCCGGTCGGTCCTACGAGGCGATCCTGTGCACCTGGGAACGCGTCGCACCGTCCGGTGCGACGGCGCTGCGCGACCGCATCGAGGCGCTGTGCGCTGCGGGCGTGAACGTCGGCGTGTTCGCGACCGCGCCGGCCGAGGTCGTCGATGGGACCCTGCAGGCGCGACCGGACGGGCCAGGGACACTCCACCTGCTCACCGACCGCGGGACACGGATCTCCAGTTGTGCGCGCACGGGCACCACGTTGGTGCGTGTCGTCCAGGCGGATCCGAGCATGGCCGCATCCGCGCGCTGGCTCGCCGCGCTGCTGCGGGAACGCGGGATCGGTCCTGGCCTGGTCCTGCTGATCGGCGGCGACCTCGCGTCGCTCGTCGACGGTGACATGTCGGCACCGGTCGCGGTACCGGAACTGCGGCGTGCCACCGTCGTCGACTGCGGCACGGCGACGGCCTCTTCGTCCGGTCCCTCTGACGGTGCCGTCCTGCTCCGTGTCGCCGACGAGCAGCTGCGGCGTCGTAGCGACCGCCGGGTGCCAGACATCGACGCGGATCCGCGCTGGGTGATCGAGTTGCCGGCGCCGACGCACCCCGCGGATGTCGGCGTGCACGCGACCCTCCTGACCCTGGCAGACGGGCACTTCGGCAGCCGCGGGTGCATCGAGCACGGCGCGGCGGACGCCGCGTGTGCGGTCGTCGCCTCGGGCGTCTACACGGATGTGGACGACCGGCGGACGCTGCTGTCCGCGCCGGTCTGGGCAGCGCTCGACGACGTGGGCACATCGGCGGTCGGCCATCGCCTCGATCTGCGCACCGGCGTGGTGGAGGGGGCGTCCGATGACGGGTTCCGGTCGCTGCGGTTCGCCTCGTGCGTGCGCCCTGGAGTCATGGCGGTGCGCGCCGAGGCGCCGGGCGGGATCACCGCCGGCGACGTGCTGCGCCCGTGCGGACGGGCCGGTGACGACTGCGTCACGGTCGCACGGTCGACGCGAGGAGGCGGTGTCGTGGCTGCCGCGCGCCAGCACCCCGCCGGGACGCCGGCCACGCGCGTCGAGCGTCTCGCCGGCTACGCGGCGCACCCACGCCAGGTCCCGGACGCGGGCGAAGCGCGCGACGCGCTGGCACGGGCGGTACGCGACGGCTTCGACCGACTGCTCGCCGAGCAGCGGATGGAGTGGGCCACACGGTGGGCCGACGCGGCGGTCACCATCCACGGTGACGACGGTGCCCAGCTCGCGGCCCGTTTCGCGCTGTTCCACCTGCTGTCGACGGTGGCCGACAGCGGCGAGGCGGCGGTCGGCGCCCGCGGTCTGAGCGGGCTCGCCTACGACGGCCACGTGTTCTGGGACGCCGACGTGTTCGTCCTGCCGGTGTTGGCGGCCACTCGTCCGCGGGCGGCCCGTGCCATGCTCGAGTATCGACTGGCACGGCTCGACGCCGCGCGCCGCCGTGCAGCGAGCCACGGATTCGCAGGAACGATGTGGCCGTGGGAGTCGGCCGACGACGGTGCTGACGTGACCCCGGAGGTCTGGCGTGACCACGGTGGAAGGCCGGTCCCGATCCGGACGGGAGCGGCCGAGCACCACATCGTCGCCGACGTGGCCTGGGCCGCGCACCACTTCGCGCAGTGGACAGGTGACGTCGCGTTCCTCGCGGGCGTCGGGAGGCCGCTCGTGCTCGACGGCGCACGCTTCTGGGCATCGCGCGTGGACGTCGACGCCGCGGGGCAGGCACACATCCGGGGCGTGATCGGGCCCGACGAGTACCACGAGATGGTCGATGACAATGCGTTCACGAACGTCATGGCGCGCTGGAACCTGCGCGCGGCGGCCGACCTCGCCGACGGCGGTGACGCCGCACCGTCGGACGAGATCGCCAGCTGGCGACGCATGGCCGACGCCCTGGTGGACGGGTACGACACGCGCACCGGCCGACACGAGCAGTTCGCCGGCTTCTACGGCCTCACACCGCTGATCATCGCCGACATCGCACGTCCGCCCGTCGCGGCCGACCTGCTGCTCGGACGTGATGTCGTCCGCGCGTCACAGGTCGTCAAGCAGGCCGACGTCGTGATGCTGCACCACCTCGTTCCGGATCACGTCGCTCCGGGCTCCCTGCACGCGGACCTCGAGTACTACGCGCCACGCACCGCGCACGGCAGTTCGCTGTCCCCGGCGATCCACGCCGCCGTGTGGGCGCGCGCCGGCCGACCCGACCGTGCGCTGGACCTGCTGCGCGTCGCGTTGCGCCTCGACCTGGACGACGTGACCGGCACCACGGGCGGCGGACTGCACGTCGCGACGTTCGGTAGCGTCTGGCAGGCACTGGCGTTCGGCTTCCTCGGTCTCCGCCCGCTGGGCGACGCGTTGCAGGTCGACCCGGTCCTGCCAGCGACGTGGGACGCGCTCGAGCTGACCGTGCGCTTCCGAGGCGGGCGTGTGGTCGTGCACGCGAGCCATCACGGGCTTCGCCTGACGTGCGAGCGCCCACTCACGGTGCAGCTGGGAACGGCGGGCGAACGCGTCACGGTGCACCCGCCCGGTCGAGACCTGGCTGCGCCCGCGCGCAGCGGGGAGGCGAAGGCGTGAAGATCATCGCCGCCATCGATGCCAGCTCGGCCGCATCGGCGGTCATGGGCGTGGCGCGCGCGCTCGCCGACCGCCTCGGCGTCGACCTCGTCGCGCTGCACGCCCGCAGCGACGGGCGCACGGCAGCGCCGCCACGGATCGCCAGGATCGCCACACGGCATGGCGCCGACCTCTCCATCGTCGCCGATGATGTCACGGCGACCATCATCGACGCGGCGAGTGACCATGACGTCGCCGCGACGGTCATCGGTGCGCGCGGTGATTCGAGCGGCAAGCTCCCGGCCGGACACACCGCGTTGGCCGTTGCAGTGGCCGCCGAGCGGCCGGTGGTCGTGACACCGCCAGCCGCCACCACGACCGACGTCCGACGGGTGCTGCTGCCCCTGGAGGGATCGACCGGACAGACCGCCGACGAACTGCTGACGCGGCTCCTCGACCACGGGGCGCAACTGATCCCACTGCACGTCTTCATGCCGTCGACCGTCCCGCGGTTCTGGGACCAACCTCACCATGCGGCGTCGGCGTGGTCATCGGGCTTCGCATCCCGGTACGCGCCGCCCGGGGCCGAGCAGCTCTGGCTCCGCTCGGGCGACGTCGCCGACTCGCTGCTGGACGTCACACGGCGCGCCGCGATTGACCTCGTCGCGCTACGGTGGTCGCAGAAGCTGAGCGGGACACACGCGCCGATCGTCCGCGCGATGCTCGCACAGTCACCCGTCCCTGTTCTCCTCCTGCCGGTCGGGGTGGAGCCCCGACCGTGACCGCGTCCGGGAGAGCATCAGGCCGCCCGGAAGCGAGGCGGGCGCTCCCGCTGCGGGGCACCGACGACCTCGACGTCCACGGCGGCCGGCTGCTCGTCGATCCATACACCCCCGCTGTCGATCGAGACGGACAGCCGCTCACCAGCGACCCGCAGGCCCGACACCGCCAGCCGCGGGTAGGGCGGTGGCCACACCGGACGCAGTCGCAGGATCCGCTGCGCAACATGCGGGTCCAGCCCCAACAGGCTCCGCAGCAGCAGCACCGCCGACGCGGCGGACCAGGCCTGGGGCCGGCACGCTGCCGGATACGGCAGCGGCGGCAGGCCATCGACGCGCTGATCACCGCCGAACAGCTCCGGCAGCCGATCCCGGAACGACGACGCCGCCTCCACGAGCCCACCGACCAGGCGCATCGCCGCATCACCGTGACCGGCCATCGCGAGGTTCGTCGCCGCGATGACGGTGTCGTGGGGCCAGACAGAGCCGCCGTGATACGAGAGCGGATTGAACCGCGGCGAGGCCGCGGACAGCGTCCGCAGACCCCAGCCGCTCGCCATCTCGGGTGCCGCCAGCCGGGCCGCGATCCGTGCGGTCTCGGCGTCGTCGACGATGCCGGTCCCGGGCAGATGCCCCATGTTCGACGCCACCGCGTCGACCCTGCGTTTGTGACGGTCGAGCGCGAGCGCCGGATACGCGCCGGCGGCGTCCTCGATCCAGAAGCGCTCCCGGAACCGGCGCCGCAACACGGCCGCCCACTCGCGCCACCGGTCGCCGCCCGGCCGTCCGAAGTGGTCGAGCAGCTCCGCGGCACGCACAGCGGCAGCGTGGGCGTACCCCTGCACCTCGCACAGCGCGATCGGCGCCGTGGCCAGCGCGCCGTTGGCGAACGGTATGGCGTCGAAGGAGTCCTTCCAGCCCTGGTTCGCCAGGCCGGTGCCGGCGCCCGCGTACTCGAGGAAGCCGTCGCCGTCCGGATCGCCGTCACGGGCCATCCACTCCAACGCCCGTTCGCACGCGGGCAGCAGCGCGACGACGTCGTCGTCGGGAAGTCCCCACCGCCACGCCTCCGACAGGAGGACCACCCACAGCGGGGTCGCGTCGATGCTGCCGTAGTAGCGCGCCGGTAGATCGGACCGCTCGACCAGGCCCCCATGGCGGACCTCGTGCAGGATCTTGCCCGGCGCCTCCTCGGTCGCGTCGTCGTGGCGCTGTCCCTGCCTACGAGCCAGCACCCGCAACGTGTGATGCGCGAGATCGACGGTCACCGGCAGCATCATCTGCGCAGCCCACAGTGCGTCCCGCCCGAACAGCGTGAGGAACCAGGGGCTGCCGGCGGCAAGGAACATGTCGGACGTGTCGAGGGGGTCCTCGACCAGCAGCGACGCCAGATCTGTCAGCGAGCGATCGACGAGGCGTGGCAGCTCGCTGTTGCTGCATTCGACGGTGGGCCCCGACCACGGCGGCGAGGTGGCCGGCTCGGGATGCTGCGTCGCGACCGCCCAGGTGCGGGTCGGCCACGTCGTCGACTCGGGCGTCAGGAACCCGACCGCAACGGTGAGGTCCCACGACGCCCGAGCAGGCAGCGTCAGCGACCACAGCAACCGACCGCTGTCGGCGTCCACGACGTCGGCAGGCGGCGTCGGCCGCACCACCACCTGACGATCGGCCTGGCGGTCGACGAACCGCAGCCCACCATGGACGCCGACGATCTGCGCGGGCGCCATCGCACGACCGTGCTTGACGTCGAAGATGTACGCGAAGTCCGAGGCGGCGAAGAGCTCGAGAATCACGTGCCGCTCGGAGCACCCGTAGTTCGTGACACGGATGTCGTCGACCATCGAGTGCGCGATCACACGCCGGCGATCGACGAACAACGTCGGATCGTCCGACCGATCACCGCCGAACGACGACAAGCAGAAGCGCGCGGCTCCGCTGCCGATGATCGAACCCGTCAGTGGCGCCGGCTCCCTGCCGTTGACGTGCAACTCGAACCGGTTCAGCACGCGCGTATCACGGATGAACAGACCCTGGTCGCCGGCGACGACCTGACCCGACACCGCAGAGAGGCAGAACGAGTCGCCCGCGATGCACACGAGCTCGTTGATCGGACCCGATGGGTGAGCAGCCATGCGGCCTCCACGACGTCGCGTCGACCAGCGGGGCCGCGACGGTCACCGTTCGAACCGCTGCTCAGGATAGACGGCACCCCGTCCGGGCGCGCGGCGTCGGTCAGCCCCGCAAGGTCGAGAGCACACGCGTCGCACGGCGCCGCACCGATGACATGTCCTGCCGCACGACCCGTTGGTACAGGGCGTCGTACCGCGCGACCATGTGCTCGGCCGAGAACCGTCGGTCCATCCGCTCGCGGCATGCCTTGCGCGACATTCCCGTCGCGGTCTCGACTCCCGCGCACAGTCCGGCCACATCCCCCGGTGCGACCAGCACCCCGGTCACACCGTCGTCGACGATCTCCGCCGCCGCGCCACGAGCGAATGCGGCCACCGGAGTACCACACGCCAACGACTCGGCGAGCACGAGGCCGAACGGCTCGTCCCAGGCCAGTGGCACCACGCTGACCGCCGCTCCCGCGAGCACCTCCTCGGCCTGCCCTGCCGACCCGTTGACCACCAGATCCACATCTGCGCGCGCGAGGAGCGGCCGGATGACGTCGTCGAAGTAGCTGCATTCATCGGGTTCGTTGATCTTCAGCGCCATACGCAGCCGACGACCCACCCGCCGCGCGACCTCGATCGCCGTGTCCGGCCCCTTGTTAGGGTTCGCGCGCCCGACGAAGGCGAGGTGGCCATCGGCGTCGGGCGCGGCTCGGAACGGCAGCCGTACCGTATCGACCCCGTTGTGGACGACGTCGACATGCAGCCCGGACGGTGCTCGCCGCGCGTGATCCTTGCTGATCGCCACGATGTGCAGCCCCGGGGGCAGCGCGTGGTAGGCCGCGGCGATCGGGGACTCCCACGGGCCGTGGACGGTGTGCACGACCGGCGGACCGTCGGCCACGGCCGCCAGCGCCGCCCCGACGATCGACGAGTGGTCATGGATGACATCGAACTCGTTGCGCGACCCGTAGGCCCTCATCCAATGGGTGATCTCACGTGCGGGAGAGCCGAGCGCCCGCGACGGTGGCTCATCGAAGACCGACCACAGGCGCGCCGACGTCTGCGAACCACCGGAGGCGAGCAGCGTCACGTCGTGGCCGGCAGCGACCAATCCGTCCGCCAGGAGCGCGATCACACGTTCAATGCCCCCGTAACCGACCGGCGGAACCGCGAACCACGGCGGGGCGACCTGCAGGATCCTCATCGTGTCCCTCCCCGCTGTGTCTCCCCCGGGGCACAGTCCAGGCTCGTCGCACGCCCTCCCAGACACAGGGCCGAACGGCCCGTGATTCGCGGCCATCCAGCGGCCCCAGCGAGGCGCTGCGCCATCAGTCCCCTACTGTGCGCGGTGAACAGGGACTGAGGCGTCGACCCTATCGCGGTCCCTGTGACGTGCGGTCGGCGTCCTGGAGCACGGCGAGGAGGCAGTCCGTCGTCGTCAGGATGCCGATCACGCGCCGGTCGTCGTCGACGACCGGCAGCGCACTGATGCGTTGTGAGGCGAACACGCGCGCGGCGTCCTCGATCGGCGCGTCCATGTCGATGGTCTGTGGTGCGGGCGACATCACGGCTTCGACGGTCCGGTCGTCGTCGAGCAGCGCGGCGACGTCGTGCTGTCGGAGCGCTGCGCGGAGCATGGCGTCGGTGATCGCGACGTCCCGGTTGCTGACGATGCCGACGACGTGGGTGTGGGAGTCGACGACTGGCAGGTGGCGGACACCGCGTGTCTCGAGCAGGTCGCGGGCCCGGCCCACGGTCGCGGCTGCGGTCACCGTCACTGGTTCGGCGGTCATCCACTCGCGGACCTTCACAGACACCCTCCTCGATTTCCGCAGCGAATGCGAAGATGCTCTGACTGTCAGCGTGCACGACCGAGCAGCCACCGTCCAGCGTTGTCCGCCGTCGTTCGGCGCCCTCCTCTCGTGCACGGGACGTTGATGACTGAGGCGGGCGGCTGGACCGTGGGCGTCCGAACCGGCCACGCCGTGCCGCGCCGCCCAAACCGAGGGGCCTTCCGCGTCGCATGTCGTGGCCGGGCAGGGGTCAGACGTGGCGGCTGTCGTCACCGACCGGTTGATGCCCGGGTGGTTCGCGGAGACGGCCGTAGGTGAGGTGGGTCGAACGCCGTGCGCGACGGGGCTACGGACTCTGTCGCCACGATCTGTCGCGCGCGACAGTGGCGTTGTGTGCAGCCGACGGTGGGTGGTCCATCGCGGGTGTTGTCGGGAGTCGAGCCATGGACGGTCGCGTCGCACGTGGATGGTCGCCGCTGCCGCGTCACGCCGGCCGGTGGCGTGCTGTGCTGCTGGTCATGGCGTTGGCGATGGTCGCATCGCTGGTCGCGTCGCCGGTGACCGCGGCCGCGGCGCCTGCGGCGCTGCCGTCGACCGAGCGGTCCTCGCCCGCGATCACGGGCCTGAAGCCCGGGCGGATCGACGTCTTCTGGCGTGCGTCGTCGGGCAGGTTGGCCCACCGCTATCAGCCGGCGGGCGGCTCGTGGACCCGCCAGCTGAATCTGGGCGGCGCGTTGGCGTCCCAGCCTGCGGCGGTGTCGTGGGCGCCGGGCCGCCTGGACGTGTTCGCCCGCGGCAACGACAACAAGCTCAAGCACCGTTGGTACCGCAACGGCGCCTGGTCGCGCTGGGAGTCACTCGGCGGGACGCTGACGTCGGCGCCAGCCGTCGCGTCGTGGGCCCCGGGTCGGCTGGACGTGTTCGCCCGCGGCAGCGACGCGACGCTCCGCCACCGTACCTTCATATCCGGACAGGGCTGGTCGGCGTGGCGGTCGCGTGGCGGCACCCTGACGTCCAGCCCCGCCGCGGCCTCATGGGCCCCCGGACGCATCGACGTGGTCGCGCGCGGCGTCAACAACACGCTGCGGCACCGCGCCTACGTCCAGGGCAGCGGCTGGTCGCCATGGCGGTCGCGCGGCACCGGCCTGACCTCCCAGCCGGCCATCGCCGCACCCGGTCAGGGTCTGCTCGACATCGCCGCCCGACGCAGCGGCACCTCGGCGATGTGGCTGAAGCGGTACGTCAGCGGCGCCGGCTGGAGCGGCTGGACGTCGCTGGGCGGCACGTTCACGTCCGGGCCATCGGCGATCGACGACGGCGACGACGTGCGCATCGCCGCCAAGCGCACGAACGGAATGCTCGCCCACGCTGTCCGACGCGCACCGACCGCCGCATGGAGCGGGTGGGCCACCATCGACGCGTGGCGCCCGTTCCGGCGGCTGAGCACCTGGGTCGACGTGTTCGACTACGCCACCCTGGATCCTGAGACCGCCGTCGCGGACATGGCGTCCCGTGGTGTGCGCACCCTGTTCCTGGCCACCGCCCGCTTCACCGACACCGACGACTTCCACGACGCCGTGGCGGCCGGCGCGTGGCTCGACGCCGCCCACGCACGGAACATCAACGTGGTGGGCTGGTACCTGCCGGCCTACGGGAACATGACCCGCGACGTGCGCCGCACGGTCGCGATCGCCGAGTTCACCAGTCCCGGCGGGCAGCGGTTCGACGCCGTCGGCATCGACATCGAACGCCTCGACGAGGTCACCCGCAACCAGTTCAACATCCGCCTCGTCGACCACCTCACCCAGGTGCGGGCGGCCACCGGCGCGATGATGGCCGCGATCGTGCCGTCACCGTTCGCGACCGACCCAGGCAACAACTGGGAGGGCTTCCCCTGGGCCGCCGTCGGCGCCCGCAGCGACGTCGTCGTCCCGATGGCCCTGTGGTCATTCCGCGACAGCTGCCCCGGCCCCGAGGTGTGCCCGTACACCGCCGCCCAGGTCTACGACTGGGTCTACGACCAGACGATCCGCGCACGGACGCTGACCGGTCGTGCGGTCACCGTCGAGGGCGGCGTGGACGACCCGGGCACCGAGAACACACCGGTGACCGCCGCACGCGTCGAACGCTTCGTCGACGCGGTCATCGACGGCGGCGCGATCGGCGGCAGCCACTACGACTACGCCACAACCCCCGCCGCGCTCTGGCCCATCCTCGACGGGCTCAACGACCTGTAGGCACGCCACGACGCAGTGCGACCGCTCCACCGCAGACCAGGTCGACGGGCGGGCGCCTGCACGATCCCCGAACGCCGGTGCGCCGTCCCGGCGGCGAGCGACCAGGAAGGTGCAGCGCTTGTCGATCGAACCGGGACGATCCCGGCGTCGCTGGGACGACCGTCGCGGGTCCATTGGGACCCTCGCCCTGACGGCGCCCGGTCGGTCCGACATCCTGGGACGAGGTGGCACGATCCGGGAGGCGGCCATGGTGACCGTGGTGACAACGCCCGCCGTCACGATCCACCCCCACAGAAACGCCACGGGCTGTTCACGCTACCCGAACCGTGATCCCGTTCCCCCGGCGCAGCGGCTTCCTGGCCGACATCGAACGCTGCGTCGACGCATCACCCAGGGCTCGGTTCCGCCGCGTGCAGGTCATGGTCGTGGATCGGACCGGCGAGGGGTGAGCGATGGCACAGGCACTGACCGTCAGCCGATTGGCGAATGTGGCGGCCCACAGCATCCATGACGCATTCGACCGGTACCACACCCAGTTCCGGACGTTGACACGGCGGGCCGGCGACCACTTCGAAACGCGCAGTTGGCACCAGTTGCAGACCGATGCCACGAAGCGGATCGACGTCTACAGCGGCACCGTCGGGGACGTGGTGGCGCACGTACGTCAACTGCTCGGCGAGCGTGATGAGGATCGCTTGGTCTGGGCCTCGATGAAGGCGGTCTATTCGGGGCTCATCGAGGAGCGACGGGACTGGGAGCTCGCCGAGACCTTCTTCAACTCCATCACGCGCCGCATCTTCACCACCGTCGGCGTCGACGACCGCATCGAGTTCGTCAACACGGACTTCAACACACCCCCCGCACCGCCACAGGAAGATGTCTTCCACTCCGTCACCGGCCATCACGACGCCGCTGCCCTGGTCGCCCACCTGCTGCGCCTGCCCGGATTCGCGACGCCGTATCGTGACGCCGATGACGACGCCGATCGCGCCGGCGCCGTCATCGCGGCGCACCTTGCCGCGCTCGGCCTGCGCGGCGCGGTCGCGCATGTCGACGTGCTGAAGGCGTCGTTCTACCGCGGCAGGCGAAGCTACATCATCGGGCGCATGGTGCAGGACGGACACCACGTCCCCCTGGTGCTCGCGCTGGTCAACACCGACGACGGCATCGTGCTCGACGCGGTGCTGCAGCACGCGACCGACGTCAGCATCCTGTTCAGCTTCACGCGCTCCTACTTCATGGTCGATGCCACAAGCCCCCACGACCTGGTGCGTTTCCTCAAGAGCATCATGCCGCGCAAACGCATGGCCGAGCTGTACATCTCGATCGGGTACAACAAGCACGGCAAGACCGAGCTGTACCGGGACCTGTTGGCTCACCTGGCGACCTCAGCCGCGAAGTTCGAGATCGCGCCGGGCGCGCGCGGCATGGTGATGGTCGTGTTCACCATCGCCGACTACGACCTGGTGTTCAAGGTCATCAAGGACCAGTTCGTGTACCCCAAGTCATCCACGCGCCGCCAGGTGAAGGACAAGTACCGGCTGGTGTTCCACCACGATCGGGCCGGGCGGTTGATCGACGCGCAGGAGTTCGAGCACCTGGCATTCGCGCGCGAGCGGTTCGAACCGGCGCTGCTGGAGGAACTGGAGAACCTCGCCCCCGACTGCATCGATGTCGACGACGCACACGTGGTGGTGAAGCACGCCTACGTCGAACGCCGAGTGGTTCCGCTCAACCTGTATCTGCATGAGGCCGAGCCAAGGGCGGCCCTCGCAGCTGTCGTCGACTACGGCAACGCGTGCAAGGACCTGGCCGCCTCCAACATCTTCCCCGGCGACATGATGCTCAAGAACTACGGCGTGACCCGTCACGGGCGCGTGGTGTTCTACGACTACGACGAGCTGTGCCTGCTCACCGACTGCCGGTTCCGGACCATTCCAGAACCAAGGACCCACGCCGAGGAGATGTCAGCGGAACCGTGGTTCAGCGTGGACGTCCACGACGTGTTTCCCGAGGAGTTCGAGCATTTCATCGGGCTGTCGGGCGACCAACGAGTGACGTTCATGCGCCATCACGCCGACCTGCTGGACGTCGACTTCTGGCAGCGCACCAAGCAGCGGCTGCAGGCGGGCGAGCACATCGACATCGTGCCGTACCACGCCAGCCGATGCCTGCGGGAGCACTGCGAGTAGACGGCGCGTCTGTCGCCGGCGGGCCGACGTCAGGCGCCCAGTGGCGCGAGCAGGCCGCCCCCGTACACCATGATGTAAAGGGTTCCGGCCGCGGCGAGCATGCACAGCCACCCCACGGCCCTGGCGGCGATCCGCCCATGCGTCACCGCCCAGAAGCCGTACAGGACGAGGACGTAGGACGCGAGGGCCAGCTCAACGATCGCGAAGTGTGCCGCCGGGAGTGCCGCCTCCGCCCGGTAGCTCGCGAGCAGTGCCATCTCGACGACCTGCAGGATGATGCAGAGCAGCGCGAGGTTTCCGATGACGCGCATGTCCCAGCCACGCGCCTGCACCACCGCGGCGCCGAGCCACAGCAACCCGTACATCCCCGAGATCGCACTGAACAGCAGCGCGAGCTGGATGGCGACGGGGGCGTCGCCGAGCGGCGCGGCCATCACGAGCCAGGTCGCCATGAACAGCAGCGTCACAGCGCCCATCGCGCTGCCGGCGATGGCGACGGCGCGCGCGCCGTCGGCGTCGGCGACCTGATCGTCCATCGGTTTCGCATCCACACCGAGCAGTTGCATCCCGTTCGCCCACAGCGCGAACAACAGGCCCACCATCCCCAGTGTGATCGGTGCCAGCGCCATCGCGTCGACCTCCTCGCGCGCGGCGCGACCGGCCGGTGATCCCGTACCGGCACGCGACCCAGACCCGGATGCCAGCAGGTGCCCACGTCAGACGATGCTGGCGCCGGATGCTTGTACGATGCAGCCTACAGTTATCGGTTGTCTTCTGTAAAGGTCGACTTTTTCGAGGAGCGGTGCATGTCTGACCCTGGCAACGCCACGTTCACGCCGACGCCGGTGGGCGATCCGGTGGACCAGGTACGGCTGCAGATCCTCGATGCGATCATGTCGGGGCAGCTGCGAGCGGGCGACCGTCTTCCGAGCGAGCTCGAGGCGGCACAGGGATTCAACGTCAGCCGCGCTGCCGTCCGCGAGGCACTGGCGTCACTCGCACAGATCGGCCTCATCACGACCACGCCGGGGCGGGGCGGGGGTTCGTTCGTGACGGAGGTCGATCACGCACCTGTCGAGCGCAACCTCACCGAGGCGATGCAGTTGCTGTTGCGGTTCAACGGGATCAGTGCGCGCGAGATCGCCGACGCGCGGCGAGCGTTGGAGGGGACCTGTGCGCAGCTCGCGGCGGACCGTCGCGACGCTGAGCACCTCGTCGAGATGTCGACCGTCCTGGACGCTGCGATGGACGACGACCTGACCGACGACTCCTGGCTGGATCTCGACATCCGGTTCCATCGCGTCGTGGTGCGCGCCGCGAACAACCGCGTGCTGCTCGCGCCGCTGGCGGCACTGCACCGGGTGGCGCAGCCGAACCTGAACCACGCCATCCAGCCGCTGCTCGAACGTGCGCAGATCAACGCGCAGCATCGGGCGATCTACGACGCCATCCGCGCGAGTGACCCGGTCAGCGCGCGTGGGGCAGTCGACGCACACGTCGACTACCTGGAGGCGCTCTACGAGCAGGCAGGGCTGTTCGACTGATCCACGAAGGGCGCCGACCCCCACACATCACAGTAACGCTCAACCTTTACAAAAGGCGAGTGTTACCGCTACGGTGTCCTCGGGGAGGCTGGCATGGGCCCTGAGCTACCGGACGACGTCGCGCGGGACGTGGTGGGACGCCGTAGAGAGCTGGCCCTGCTGCTCAGCGCCATCGCTCGCGGCAAGGCTGTGCTGTTGCTCGGCCTTCCCGGCGTGTCGAAGACAACCATGGTCCGCGCGCTGGCTCGCCACCTCGGCGACGAGGCCGACCGCTTCGTCGACGTCACGGGTGACGAGCAGTTGACCGGTCACTCCCTCGTTGGAACCTTCGATCCGCCGATGGTGCTCAAAGAGGGCTACCGCGCGGACTTCTTCCTCCCAGGCCCGCTGACCCGTGCGATGGCAGCGGGCGGGATCCTGTACCTCGAGGAATTGAACCGGGCCCCGAGCGGGGCGCTCAACGTGTTGATGACGGCATTGTCGGAGAGGTACCTCGAGATCCCCCGCCTCGGCCGCATCGAGGCCGAGCCCGGCTTCACCGTCGTGGGTGCGGCCAACCCGCTGGACGACGTCGGTACCGCCCGGCTGTCCCGAGGGCTCGCAGATCGCTTCCTCATCCTCGAGTTGGACTACCAGCCCAGGGACGAAGAACTCGTCATCGTCAGTCGCCACTGCGGAGAAGGGCGCAGCGCCTTCCACGCGTTCGCGGTCGACGTGGCCAGGGAGTCCAGACGACATGCCGACCTCCGCCACGGCGCGTCCATCCGCGCCGCGATCGACTTCGTCGACCTCCTGGCGGGCTACCAGGTCGACGCACTCGACCTGGACACCCTCCGGTTCCTGGCATGCAGCTCGTACGCCGGTCGGTTGCGCCTGCGCCCGACGGTCGCACGCAGTGCCTGTGGGATCGTGCACGAACTGCTCGACCTGGTGCTGCGACGCGACTACGAGGGCCGCGTCGAGGTGCTGGTGGAACAGGCCCACTCCGCACCGTCGGGCGACCCGGCGCAGGCCGACAGCGACGCAGCGGCCGGGGGTAGCGTCACCGAGGTCGGTCAGGCCGCCGTGGCTCAGGGTGGGCAGGACCGCACCCGCCCGCCGGAGGCTGATGAGTTGCCGGGCCTGGCCCGGCCGGGTGGCAGCGGCGAGGCGGGCGAATCACGTTCAGTGCCGATGGTCGCTCGTGATCGCCCGTCGGCCGGCGGCACGCGGCCGACGGAGATGCAGGGCACGCCGGATGAACAGATCGGTGACCTCGACGAGGTCCTCCGGCGCGCACGCGAGCAGGTGCTTCGTGTGCGCGATGGCGTCGAACACCGTCTCGGTACGACCTCGGCGGCCACACTGCGCAGCACCGCCTTCGACGGCGCGATGGACGCGTCGCTCGACGTCCCCGGAACGATCGACGCAGTGGTTGCACACGCAGGTACGGCGCAGCCGGCGGACATCCGGATGCTCACGCGCCAGCGTCAGACCCGCAACTACGTGATCCTCGTGGACCACTCGGGGTCGATGGTCGGCCGCAAGCTGGAGCTTGGCGCAACCCTGGCCGCCATCCTCGCGGAGCTGTCGGCGGCCGGCCGTGCCGACTACGCCGTCCTCGCGTTCGATGAGGACGTCAAGCAGATCAAACAGCTCGACGAGGAGCGGGACGTCGAGGACGTGATCGAGCGGATCCTGCGCCTGCCCGAAGGACGCTCGACCGATCTGGGCAGGGCACTGGCGACCGCTGCCGAGCTGGCCGATGCGCTGCCGGAAGCCACCGACGTCGTCCTGATCAGCGACTGCATGCCGACGCGGGGGACCACGAGCTTCCGCGGCATCGCCGACATCGTCCGCCAACTGCCGTCGCTGTTCATCTGCTTCACCGACGAGCGCAGCGCCGCGATCCGGATGTGGGGCGGGACGCGCCAGATCGACCTGTACGAGTGGTGGGCACGGCAATGGGTCGGCGAGGGCCGGTTCCAGGACGTGGCCGACGTCGGCGACATCGCGCTGCTCATCGACATGCTCTCCAGCGGACCCGGGACCAGGGGCGTGTAACCAGAGGAAGGACGCAGCCATGGCCAAGATCCCGATCGGACTTGACGTCAACGGGGTGCACTACGACCTGCTGGTCGAGCCGGACCGGTCGCTCGTGGACGCGTTGCGGGACGACCTGGGTCTCGCCGGTACCAAGCGGTCGTGCAACGAAGGCGAGTGCGCCTCCTGCGCGGTGCACCTTGACGGCACGGTCGTGAACTCCTGCCTCGTGCTGGCCGTCGAGGCGGCGGGACACCAGGTCACCACGATCGAGGGGTTGGCGGCCAACGGCACGTTGGATCCCCTGCAGCGGTCGTTCGCCGAGCACTTCGCGTCGCAGTGCGGCTACTGCACGCCCGGGATGATCATGACGGGCAAGGCGCTGCTCGAAGACAACCCTCGGCCGACCGAGGACGAGGTCCGTCAGGCGATCCGTGGCAACCTGTGCCGCTGCACTGGCTACGTCAAGATCATCGACGCCATCATGGCCGCGTCAGGTCAGTCCCCCGACCGCGAGTACCGACCGTCGTCACACACTGTCGTCGGTCACGCCGTGCCGCGGACCGACGCCAACGAGAAGGTCACGGGCAAGGCCGCCTACGCGTACGACATGCACCTGCCCGGGATGGTGTTCGGCGACATCCTGCGCAGTCCGCTCCCCCATGCACGCATCACCCGCATCGACACGTCGCGCGCCCTGGCGATCCCGGGCGTGCTCGCCGTCTACACGCAGAAGGACATGCCGCAGACGAAGTTCGGCGCGTTCGTCCAGGACGAGACGGCGCTGGCGGACGGCGTCGTGCGCTACGTCGGCGAGGGGATCGCCGCCGCGATCGCCCTCGACGAGCGCGCGGCCCAACTGGCCATTGAGGCGATCGAAGTCGACTACGACCCGCTTCCCGGGGTCTTCGATGCCGAGGAGGCGATGCAGGAGCACGCACCGCAGATCCACGAGGACGCCGAGCGCAACGTCGCGGCACACAACCGCGTGATCGCCGGCGACATCGACGCCGCGTTCGCCGAAGCCGACCACGTCTTCGAGGACCGCTTCTACACGAGCCGCCAGTGCCACGCGTGCATGGAGCCGCACGCCGTGATCGCGGACTACGACGCCTCCGGGCGCGTGACCCTGCACATGTCGAGCCAGTCGACCTTCTTCGACCGCTTCGGGCTCATGGGCATCTTCGGCCTGCCTGCGAACAAGATCCGCATCATCTCGCCGTACCTCGGCGGCGGCTTCGGCTCGAAGTCCGAGCCGCACTCGATCTACGTCGTCGCGGTGCAGGCGTCGATGAACCTGGGCCGCCCTGTCAAGATGTTCCACACCCGCGACGAGGAGTTCACGTCGAGCCGCACGCGCCACCCCGAGATCATCGACATCAAGACGGGCGTCACCGCAGACGGCACGATCACCGGCCGCTCCGCACGCGTGATCCTCGACAACGGCGCGTACACGTCGTACGGGCCCGGCGTCTCGTTGACCCAGTCGATGCTCGGCGGTGCGGTCTACCGCATACCCGCCTACCGGTACGACGGGTACACCGTCTACACCAACCTGCCGTTCGGTGGGGCGTTCCGCGGCTTCGGCAGCCCGCAGTTCACATTCGCCGCCGAGTGCCACACCGACATGATCGCCGAGCGGCTCGGCATGGACCCCGTCGCGTTCCGCCTCAAGAACCTGTCGCGTCCCGGGGACACGGCGATCTCTGGTCCGACGCTGACCACCTGCGGCGTCGCCGAGTGCGTCGAGAAGGCCGCCGAGGCGATCGGTTGGGCAGACAAGCGTGCCAATCCCCGGCCGGGTCGTGGGGTGGGCATCGCGTGCGGCACGCACTTCACGAGCGGCAAGTTCCACCCGAACCTCAACGCCGACTTCTGCGCCGCCGGCGTCAAGGTGAACGAGGACGGGTCGGTGTCACTCATGATCGGCGCGACCGAGATGGGCACCGGCGCGGCCACGACCGCGACCGCGCAGATCTGCGCGGAGGAGCTCGGTGTGGACCTCGACGACGTCGACGTGATCACCTCGGACTCCGAGACCATCCCAGCCGACTTCGGCACCTACGGCAGCCGCGTCACGACGCTGGCCGGCAACGCGGTCCGCGACGCCTGCGCACAGGTCCGTGAGCAGCTGCTGCGGGTGGCCGCGGAGCGGTTGGACGCCGAACCCGACCGGCTCGAGCTCGGACACAGGCAGGTGCAGGTCACCGACGATCCGGAACGCACGATCACGCTCGCCGAGATCGTACAGGCCAGCATCTTCCGTGATCGCGACGGACGGCAGATCATGGCGCAGGCACACTACGATGCGCCGTGCGATCTGCCGGACCCCGAGACCGGCATCGGCGACTTCGCGATGAGCTACAGCTTCGGCGCCCACGCGGTCGAGGTGGAGGTCGACGACGAGACCGGACGCGTGCGGGTCGTGGACTTCGTCGCGGCGACCGACTGCGGCAACCTCGTCAACCCGGCGCTGGCGGAGTCACAGGTCGAGGGCGGGGTCGCGCAGGGCATCGGCTACGGGCTGATGGAGGACCTGGTGTGCGAGGACGGTCAGGTGCTCAACCCGCGGTTCTCGACCTACCGGATTCCGACCGCCACGGAGATGCCGCCGATCCGCTCGCTGTGGGTCGAGACCAACGACCCTCGCGGACCGTACGGCGCCAAGGGGCTTGGTGAGATGGGTCTGGTGCCGACCGCAGCGGCGCTGGCCAACGCGGTGTACGACGCCACGGGCGCCCGCATCACACGGATCCCGCTCACGCCGGAGCGGGTCAAGACAGCACTCGACGCCGCCGAGCGCGACGCAGGAGGGCCGTCATGAGATACGTTGCGCCAACGACGGTTGACGAGGCGCTGGACCTGCTCGCGGAGCACGGGGACGACGCGAAGCTCCTCGCCGGCGGGCAGTCGCTTCTGATCCTGATGCGCGAGCGACTGGTGGAGCCCGACGTGTTGATCGGCCTCACCGATGTGGCTGCGCTGCGGGGCATCGAGGTCGACGGCGACGCACGCATCGGGGCGATGACCACCCACGCCGCGGTCGCCGGTGATGCCGGCATCGGGGCTCGGTGGCCGGTGCTCGCGGCCACTGAGGCGACGGTGTCGACCACGCAGATCCGCAACCGGGGGACGATCGGGGGCAACATCGCGCACGCATTTCCGACCGCCGACCCCCCGGCGGCGCTGATCGCGCTGGACGCGCGCATCCACCTGGCCAGCAAAGCCAGAGGCGACCGCGTCGTACCGGTCGAGGAGTTCTTCGCCGGTCTGATGGAGACCGTGGCCGAGCCCGACGAGCTGCTGACCACGATCAGCCTGCCCCCGCAGCCCGACGGCGCGTTCGGCGCCTACGTCAAGTACGCGGTGCGCCCGCTGGACTTCGCGATCGTCGGCGTGGCCGCCAGGATCGTGCTGGACGGCGACGGCGCGTTCAGCGATGTCCGAATCGGCCTGAACGGCGCCGCGAACAGAACCCTGCGCGCGACCGGAGCCGAGGCCGTCCTGCTGGGTGAACGCAGCTCGGATGCGCTGCTCGCCAGGGCGGGCGAGATCGCGGGACGCGACGCCGATCCGATCGCGGACATCGACGGCTCGAGCGAGTACAAGCGGCACGTGATCGGTGTCTACACCAGGCGGGTGCTCGAACAAGCGGTGGCAGCGGCCTCCGCGGCCCGCGCGCACGAGCCCCTCCTCGGGTAGCAGGGGAGGGACGGCCATGGACTTCAACGCGGACCTGGGCGAAAGCTTCGGATTGTGGGAGCGGGGCGCTGACGATGCGCTCATGGAGGTGATCTCGTCGGCCAACGTGGCCGGCGGCTTCCACGCGGGGGATCCGACGACGATCCGCATCAGCGTGGAGGCGGCAGCCGCCCGCGGTGTCATGGTCGGCGCGCACCCGGGCTTTCCCGACCTGCTGGGCTTCGGTCGGCGTGAGCTGGAGGTGAGCGAGTCGGCGCTGCGGGACTACGTCACGTACCAGGTCGGCGCGGTCCGCCAGTTCGCGCTCAACGCGGGCGTCGAGCTCCAGCACGTCAAGCCCCACGGCGCGCTGTACATGATGGCGCTCGACGACCCCGTGTATGCGCGCGCGATTGCCGAGGCGACCGCGACGACGGATCCCGCCCTGCTGATCTACACGCTCCGCGGGTCGCAACTGTGGGACGCCGCCCAGCACGCGGGGTTGCGGCCGGTCAGCGAGTTCTTCGCCGACCGGCCGATGCGCGCCTCCGGTGAAGTCGTGATGTTCCGTTGGTGGGAGGAGTTCGACGCCACGCCGGAGGCGGTCGCCGAGCAGGCGGTCAGCGTGGCCAGGGACAGCGTGGTCAAGACCCTCGAGGGTACGGACCTGACGATCGATGCCGAGACGGTCTGTGTGCACTCGGACACGCCCGGCGCCGCCGAGATCGGACGCACCGTGCGCCAGTGCCTCGATGACAGCGGCATCGCGGTGCGTGCGCCCGCGTCTGCATGATGAGCCCACCGGAGCTCCAGCGCTGCATACGCGTGCGGGACGCGAGTTGTCGCTTCTCGCCCCAGACGATCACCCGCCTGCTCGAGTGAGATCCACTCCGGTCGCGCGCGCCGGGCGGGGGCCGAGCGCGACACGCAAGGCCTCGTCCAACGGCGTGGTCGTTCCTCGGGCACGCCAGCGCACCAGGTCACCACCCGCACGCTGGGCGATCAGCGCCCTGATCTGCTCGTTCTCGGGCATGTCACCGGCGACCTCCCGCAGGCCGAGCCGTTCTGCGGTCGCCTCGGCGGACGCCACGAGGACCGCCGCATCCTCGACCCGTCCCTTGCGGATGAGCGCTCCCGCGAGGGCGATCGCCACCCAGGGCAGTTCGCTGCGGTGCCCGTACCGTTGGTTGAGATCGACCGCGTACCGTGCGAGCTCAACGGCCTCGTCGAAGTCGCCGCGGTGCGTCGCGATGTACACCCAGTTGCCGTGGCCGACCGCGTCACGCTGATGGTCTCCCGTCGCACGTCCCAGCGCGATGCCGGCCCTGTACGCAGCTTCGGCGGTGTCGTCGTCACCATGGATGCGCGACAGCTCACCCTCGACGTTGCGCCCCATCCCGACGAGCACTGATGCGCCAGCCGTCCGCGCGAGATCCGTGCCGCGCCGCACCCGCGCGAGCGCCCGGTCGTAGTCCTCGACGGACCCGAGGTGCGTGTGGGCTTCGTCGATCATCGCGTGGGCCTCGTACAACACGTTGCCCGTCGCCCTCGCGACGTCGAGTGCGTGCTGGAACTCCCGGCGTGCTCCGATGAGGTCCAACTGGCCGAACAGCACGAAGCCGCACGTGATGGCCCGGCGGATGTCCAGCTCGGGTGGGACGTCAACGTCGCGGACCGCGCGCATCCAGCGGTCCGCCATCTGCACCGCGCCGGTCCGCCGGAAGTACAGATCGAGCGCACCGAACATGCGAACGGCGTCCACCGGCCGGTTCTCGACGTTCCATTCGAACGCCTCGATCAGGTCGGGGAATTCGGTGTCGATCCGCCGGACCCACAGGTCCGGCTGCGAGCGCAGCATGCGTCCGCAGGAGTCGTCGGCCCATGCGGTGTAGTAGGCGGCGTGACGGGTGCGCACAGCCGCGACGTCGTCGACGTCATCCAGCAGCTCCGCTGCGAACTCTCGGACGAGTTCCAACATCCGCAGCCGCGTCTCGTCCTCCACACCCCGAGCGTGCTGCAGCAGGCTCTTGTCGACCAACCCACTCAGCGCATCGTCGAGCCCGTCACCCACCGCGTCACCGAGGACTTCGGCGATCGCGTCCAGACGCATCGGCGCCGAGAACACCGGCAACCGCACGAGCAGAGCCCGCTCGGCGGGTGTGAGCCGCTGGTAGCTCCACGCGATCGTGTTGCGGATGGTCTGTTGGCGCTCGTGGACGTCGCGCGCACCGCTGGCCAACTGCAGCGGCCGACGGTGCAGGCGCCGGAGGATCTCCTTCGGCTGCAGCAGACGGACCTGCGCGGCCGCGAGCTCGATGGCCAACGGAAGGCCGTCGAGGCGGGTACAGATCTCAACGATGGCGTCGCGCTGCTCAGAGGTAGGTTCGAGGTCGGGACGCACCGCGTGGGCGCGGTCCATGAACAGCCCGACAGCCGCGCCGTCGCGTTGCAGCCCCAGGGGCTCCACGTCGTAGACCTGTTCTCCGTTCAGGCGGAGCCGTTGGCGGCTCGTCACCAGCACGCGCAGGTGTGGTGCCTCGTCGATCAGTTCGGACACGACCGCCGCACCGTCGATCACGTGCTCGACGTTGTCCACGATGAGCAGTGCCCGCCTGTCGGCGACGGCCTCCGCGACGGCGGCGACCGCACGTGTGTTGACGGCCACCGTGACGTCGACGGCGTCGGCCACGACATCCGCTACCGCGCTCGGATCAGTGATCCTCGTAAGGTCGGCGAACCACGCCGCATCCGGGCACACTGCTCCGCTGCGCCACCCGACGTTGATGGCCAACCGCGTCTTGCCGATCCCACCCGGGCCGAGGAGTGTGACGATGCGGTGACGCCGCAGCAGGTCGAGCACAGCATCGGTCTCACGCTGCCGGCCGACCAGCGTGCTGACGGGCAGCGGCAGCGCCGAGGCACGCGTCAGCGTCCGCAACGGTGGGAACCGTGACATCAGCCCGGGACCCTCGAGCTGATGCAGCCGGACGGGCTCGTCGATGCCACGGAGTCGGTACGAACCGAGCTCACTGCACGTCCGGCCGCCCTGCACGGCGGCGTCCCTCGTCGCCTCTGACAGCAGGATCTGACCGCCGTGGGCCGCGTCCACCACCCGCGCGACCACGTGCACGGCAAGGCCGTAGTAGTCGTCGTCGTTCAGCTCTGCCGCCCCGGTGTGCAGACCCATCCGAACGCGTACGCTTCTCCCGCCCGGCCATGAGTGGCCCGCCAGCGAGCGCTGGGCGGCGCCCGCGGCCTTGATCGCCGCGGTCGCGTCGGCGAAGACCACGAAGCACGCATCGCCCTCGTAGCCGAACACGAAGCCGCCACGCTCACGCGCCGCGCGTGCGATCAGAGTGCGTTGCGCGGCGACGATCGCGGGGTACGCACCGGGATCGCGGGTGAGCAGCTGGGTGCTCGCCTCGATGTCCGTGAAGAGGAAGGTCACGGTGCCCGTGGGCAGTGTCATTCTCTCTCTGGCATTGTCGACCCGGGAGGAGCGCCCGCCAACCCCTCGCAGCGACGCGATTGTCGCGCTCGCCCGGCGTTCTCGCACGTCGTTCGACGCGGACGTCCCCCGGCCCACAGCACGGGATTTCATCGCCGCCACCCACGCCTGGTCGAGGGCAAGCGGCTGGAGGACTTCAGGCACCTCGCTGCGACGAGGCGCGCATCCGCTGATCGCGGGCTCAGCCCGCGGGGTCGTCCGGTGGGGCGGCCGCCTCGAGCACCCGCCGATACGCCGACCCGCTCTGCTCTTCGGCGACCGCGCGGACGACGACCTCGTCCAGCACGGCGTCGTAGGTCGTCAGACGCTGCTGGATACCCGGCGGCGTGTCGGCGTGGACGGTGGCGTCCAGCGCCTCGGCACCCACCCGAGCGAAGTGCGCGGCGTACGCGGGCACCGACGCGTAGTGAGCCGCTTCCACCCGCAGCCGCCGCAGGGCCGCAGCACCCAGCGCGGTGAACACGTATCCGGCGATGCGAGGCGCGGCGCGACCGCCAGACCGCGCGCCGTCAGCAACGCGTTCCCGAGCCATGACAACGCTGTGGGGTGTCGGCCAGTCGAGCAGGACGCCGTCGGCGACCTCGCCCGCCAGCTGGCACATCCTGGGACCCAGTGCCCCGATGACGACGGCGGCCCCGGTGCCGTCGGACACGACGGACACGGCACGGCGGACACGCGCGAGACCACCGGGCGCCGCACCGGCACCGAGACCGACCGTCAGACGTCCCACTGGCAGGTCCAGACGGCTGACCCGTTCGACGATCGTCGCCGGTGACACCCGATCCAGCGGCAGCAGCCCGACACCCAGCCCGATAAGGCCGGTGGCATCCGCGGCCTCACGCAGCGCGACCAGTCCGTCCCCGGCCGGCGTGTCATTGGTCCAGAACGTCCGGTAACCGTACGTCTCCGCCGCACGCGCGAGCTCACCGATCACCGTCGACGTCAGCGTGCTCGCAACCCCGAAGCCGCGCGTCGTGGTCATCGTCACCGCCAGTCACCGCCGTCGGGTCACATGATGCCTTGGCCCGGCACCCATGGAAGGTGTCCGCCGTGCTCGCCGGCCCCCGGTCGTCCGCAGCGCGGCCCATCCCATGCCGGCAGCGTCCGTCCGTACGAGCGCGGTGCGGTGAGTCCCCTCCGCGGTCACCGGGACCGCGTCGCGCTCACGCCAGGGCCGAACGGCGTCCGCGCACCGACTGGGTGACGAAACGCACCGCGCCGCCAGGGCCGAACGGCGTCCGCGCACCGGCTGGGTGGCGAAACACAACGCGCCGTTGGGCCCTTCCGGCGTGTTGTCGCACGGCGCATGCTGGACGACGTGTCGACGTTGGACGCCCGCCGTGGTCCCACACCCGCGCGTGTGGAGCATTCCTCTGCGGTCGCGCGGTGGACCTCACAACGCGTGCTCTACGTCGACAGCCTGAAGGTCGTCCTGATCGCCGCGATCATCGCCGGGCACGCCATCGCGAGTTACACGTCCATGGAGCTGTGGTCCTATGCGGACGTCCGGGAGGTCACGCTGTCGCCGGTGACCGAAGCGGTGCTGCTGACGGTCGTCATGCCGTTCGCGATCTTCATGATCCCGTTGCTGTTCCTGATCGCCGGGCTGCTCACACCGTCGTCGCTGGAGCGCAAGGGCACGCGCGTGTATGTCCGCGACCGGCTGGTGCGCCTGGGTGTACCGTTCGCGGTGTTCACCGTGCTGGTGTGGCCGGCGCTGCTGTACGCGCTGTACCGCCCGCTGGGCAAC
Source organism: Euzebyales bacterium (assembly GCA_036374135.1). Lineage (NCBI taxonomy): Bacteria > Bacillati > Actinomycetota > Nitriliruptoria > Euzebyales > Euzebyales bacterium. The sequence goes on along the minus strand of DASUUK010000108.1, from coordinate 334 downwards.
GCGCCGGGCTCGTACCTGGCCGAGTTGGTGGGCACATCGGAGGAGGCCCTCGACACCGGCTACCTGTGGTTCGTCGGCGATCTGCTGCTGTTCTCCCTCGCCTACGCGGCCTGGGTCAGGCTGCGCGGGCGCGCTGGACGGCGCCGGCAGGTCGACATCGGCGCCCGCCACCTGTTGGTGCTCGCCGCGGCCGTGGGCGTGGCGACGTTCCTGGTGCGGTTGGTGTTCCCGTTCGCCAGTGAGCGCTACATCGACCTCAACTGGTACCAGTGGCCCGAGTGCGTGGCGCTGTTCGCGCTCGGCGTCGCGACCGCGCGCAGCGGCTGGCTGACCG
>DASUUK010000107.1 GCA_036374135.1 Euzebyales bacterium | reverse complement strand
CAGCCCGCGTGTGCCTCCGACCAGTGCACGGCTGCCGAACACGGGCGGGAACTGGCGTGTCTCGGCGAGCTTCGCAGTGGTGCCGACGGCGCCGTAGATGTTGGCGTTGACCGAGGACGTCGTCGCAAGCAGCGCCGCGATCGCCATGATCGCGAAGCCGGCGTCACCGAGCACTGGCCGCGCCGCCTCCGCCAGCGCCGTCTCACCGTTCGCGATCACCTCCTCGACGGTTAGCGTCCCGAACACGCCGATCGACACCAGCACGTACAGGACGCTCGTGATCCCGAGCGCCAGGTACATCGCACGCGGCAGACTGCGCTCCGGGTTGGGCAGGTCGCCTCCAGTGAAGCTGATGACCGCGAACCCGAGGTAGGCGAAGAACGTCAGAGCAATGCTCGACACGATGTCGATGGCCGGCGGATACAGCGACCTCGCCAGCATCGCAGTATCCATCTCGCTGAACGTCACGACGACGAACACGCCAAAGACGGCGAGCAGGACCACCACGATGATCGACTGGACCCGGTCGATGCTCGACGCGCCCATGAGGTTGACGGCGGCGACTGCGATGACCATCACCGTCGTGAACGCGCCTGCCGCGACGGCCGACGCGTCGTTGCCGAAGAACAGCGCCGTCGCGTAGCTGCCGAACGACACGGCGACCATCGCGGTGATGATCAGCGCCGCGAAGTACAGCAGCCACGAGACCACTCCCGTGATGTGCCCGGTGCCGAAGCCCTCGATCAGGAAGGTCACGATGCCACCAGACGATGGGTACCGTGCTCCGAGCTTGGCCACCACGTAGCCCAGCAGTGTGGCGACGACGCCACCGAGGAGGAACGAGAGCCAGACGGCCGGGCCGGCTACGGCCCCGGCCTCGCCGAGCAGCGCGAAGATCCCGGCGCCGACCATCGATCCCACGCCGAGGAACGCAGCTCCACGCACAGTCATCTGCGCTGCGCCTCCGGGTGCTGTCACGTCCACCACCTCCGGCAGCCGATCATCGGCACACTCGATGATCGCTCGGCCGCGACGGCGATACGTCATCCGATCGAGGTGATTCGAGGTGATCCCACGGCCGGTCGGATCTCACCCGATGGGGATGACGCGATGGGGTCTCCGACCACTAGCCTCGTGAGCACGGACGCGAGGGGACGACACATGGCGATGCTGACCGTCGTGCTGTCAGTTCCTGGCGTTCGAGCACGGATGAGCACAGGAAGCGCCTCCAGATGATCGAATCGTCGGATCCTGCGTCGGATGTGAAGGTTGCTCAGCCAGAACATCGATCAGACCCTCCGTCGACGCCGGTCGATCCGGCGCAACCGACACCGCCGACGGTGGCCGTGACACGCGTCGAGGTCGCCGGGCGGACGGTCTGGCAGGTGATCGGCGCCATCCTGCTCACGATCGTCCTGCTGAACGCGGCCAGAGCGGCCGCCGGACTGCTGACAATGGTGGCGCTGTCGTTCTTCTTCAGCCTGGCGATGGACCCGGCCGTGCGGTGGCTGCACAACAGGTACGGGTGGCGACGCGGCGCCGCGGTCGGCGTCATCTACGCGGTGGGGTTGCTGGTCCTCCTGTTCATGGTGTTCATCCTGGCGCCAGCGATGGGAGAGCTGGCCGCCAGGATCGCCGAGAACGGCGACGAATGGTTCGCCCGGGTCAACGAGTGGACGAGCGAGAACCTCGGGTTCCCGCTCAACGAAGGCGTGAGTGGCGGTGTGGTCGGGGCCGGCGAGCAGACCGGCGAGTTCGCCGCCGACGCATTCGGTCGACTCGTCGGGATCGCCTCGGGTGGGATCACCTTGATCTTCAACCTCGCGACCATCGCGATGTTCACCTTCTACTTCACGGCCGAGGCACCGGGGGTCCAACGGGCGGTCCTGCGGCTGTTCACCCCCGCGGCACAGCAGCGGATCGGCTGGACGTGGGACCAGGCGATCGTGCAGACCGGTGGCTACTTCTACTCGCGCATGATCCTGATGGTGATCAACGGCACGGGGTTCCTCCTGACCATGGTCATCGTCGGCATGCCGATGTCGTTTGCCCTGCCACTGGCGGTGTTCGCCGGGTTCGTGTCGGTCTTCATCCCGGCCGTCGGCACCTACATCGGTGCTGCGATCCCGATCCTCGTCACCAGCGCGATCCAGGGCCTGGTGGCCGGGGTGGTGGTCCTCGGCTACGCCCTCGTCTACCAGCAGGTGGAGAACTACGTGCTCAGCCCGCGGATCAGCTCCGACACGATGTCGCTCAACGGTGGTGTAGCGTTCGGGGCCGCCCTGGCCGGTGGCGCCATCGCCGGACCCATCGGCGCCTTCGTCGCCCTGCCCGTCGCGGCGCTGATCTCGGCAGCCGCCTCGAACTACGCGAGGAGCTACGACGTCGTGTACCACTCGGAGTATCAGACCGCGGAACCGGAACAGGCGCCTGCCGATGACCGTCCGGCAGAGGCCACGCAGCCGTGAGGCCCGTCCCGTGGCGTAACGGCGGCGTCGACGCGGCGCGCGACGCGATCACGCGCGCGGCGACGTGGGTGAACCCGCTGACCACCTCGCCGTCCGGTGCCCTGGAGACCTCCGCGCTGCTCGATTCGTTCGGGCCATCACTGATGCCGCGTACGTCCACCCTCCAGGGGGTGGCGGCGGGCCTGAACCTGCTCGTTGCCCGAGGTGTCGCGCGGGCGATCGAACTGGGTGTCAACCGGGCGCGTCCCGCCGATCTGGGCATCAGCGCGCAGCTCGCGACACGGGCGGCCATCGGGCTGACCGGTGCGGGCGCGAGCGCGTTGCCGCGACGCGACGACGAGCACCTGACTCGCGCCGGCGTTCGCAGTGCCGGCCATCTCGTCACCGCTGCGGCGGTTGGTGGCGCGTTGCACGACGCGGCGATATGGCTGCGGCAGCGCTACCCGGCCCAGCGGGCACTACGGCCGACCCTGGTCGCCTCGCTGGCTGTCGCCGGCGTCGTGGTCAGGGCCGGGCGGCAACTGGCCGACCGCGATGCGGCGATCGACCAATGGCCGATCGAACAGCACGCGACCGTCCCACGCGCTGTGGGGACCGCGGCCGTCGTCTCGGCCGTCGGTACGGGGCTGGCACGGTCGTACGTGTCGACGCGGCGGCTGCTCAGGTCGTACCTCGGCGATGGCTGGTCGAAGGACGTCCTGGCGCGGACCGCGAACGCGGCGCTCTGGGGATTCGCCTTCAGCGGGCTGTACAACGCCGGCGTCGCCTACGTCGGGCGTGCCAACGAGAAGGTGGAGCCGGGATACGCCCGCCCGCCGGTCGACGACGCCGTGTCGGGCGGACCGCGGAGCCTGCTGCCCTACGGCGATCTCGGGCAGCAGGGTCGCCGCTACGTGACGGACGTCGTGACCCCGCAGATGATCGCCGACGTGATGGGCGAGCCGGCGCTCGCGCACCCGATCCGGGCCTACGTCGGGTTCAACAGCGAACCGGTCTACCAGTCCGGTCGCGCCGAGCTGGCCCTCGCGGAGCTCGACCGTACGGGAGCGTTCGACCGGTCCCACCTGCTGCTCGTCTGCCCGACCGGCACCGGATGGATCGACCAGACGATGATCGAGGCCACCGAGCTGTTCACCCGCGGAGACATCGCGACGTGCTGCATCCAGTACGGACGGTATCCATCATTCCTC
>DASUUK010000106.1 GCA_036374135.1 Euzebyales bacterium | reverse complement strand
TGGTCCCCGCCCGCCGGCTCGCTGCCGCTCGCCCTCTCCCCTCGGTCCCCGCCCGCCGGCTCGCTGACGCTCGCCCTCTCCCTGTGGTCCCCGCCCGCCGGCTCGCTGCCGCTCGCCCTCTCCCTGTGGTCCCCGCCGACTGTCCCGAGCACCGGGTCGATGGTGTCGCAGTCGTCGAACCGCTTCGGGCAGCGCGGGGCGTAGCGGCACCCGGACGGCGGATCGACCAGATCGGGCGGGGCGCCGTCGATGCTGCGCAGCTCGGTCGTGTCGACGCTGATCACCGACTCGAGCAGCCCACGGGTGTACGGGTGCTGAGGGTCGGCGAACACGTCCTCGACGGGACCGATCTCCACGATGCGTCCGGCGTACATGACGGCCACCCGGTCGCACGTCTCGGCGACGATGCCCAGGTTGTGGGTGATGAGCAGGAGCCCAACGTGCTCCTCGTAGCGCAGCCGTTCGAGCAGGTCCAGGATCTGCGCCTCGACGATCACGTCGAGCGACGTCGTGGGCTCGTCCGCCACGATGACCGACGGTGACAGCACGAGTGCCAGGGCGATCATGATGCGCTGGCGCATGCCGCCGGAGAACTCGTGCGGGTAGTCGTTGATGCGGGTCGGCGGGATCCCCATCTGTCGCAGAGCCTCGCGGCCCATCTGTCGGGCCTCGTCCTTGCTGATTTCGGGCTGGTGCGCCCGGACCGCCTCGACGAAGTGCGACGAGATGCGCATCAGCGGGTTGAGCCGGCTCATGGGCTCCTGGAAGACCAGCGCGAGTTCCTCGGTTCGGACGCTGCGTAGTGAGCGGGCGTCCATGCCGACCACCTCGCGACCATTCAGCTCGACACTGCCGCCCACGGCGGCGCCGGGCGGCAGGAGCTGCATCAGGCCGCGACCCAGCGTCGACTTGCCGCAACCGGACTCGCCGACCAGGCCCAGGCTTTCACCCGGCGCAAGATCGAAGCTGACGCCGTCGACGGCGCCCAATGAGCCTCGGGCGGTGCCGTAGGCGACGCGCAGGTCGCGCACCTTCAAGGCCGGCGCCGTCACGATGTGCCTTTGGAGCGCAGTCGACCGTTGCCGTGAGCACTCATGCCGTGTCCTTGGCCTCGACCGAGCCCTGGAAGGCCTGCGTGCGCAGCAGCGGGTTGACGATGTCGTTGAGTCCCTCGCCAACCAGGGTCAGCCCCACGACGAGCGTCGTGATCGCCAGGCCGGGAAACAGGGCCGTCCACCAGAACCCGCTCACGACGTCGCTGATGGCGCGGGACACGTCCAAGCCCCACTCCGCCGCGGGGTAGTCGATGCCCAGGCCCAGGAAGCCGAGCGCGGCCAGGGTCAGCACCCCGTCGGCCGCGTTGAGCGTGAAGATGACCGGCACGCTCTGAATGACGTTGAAGAAGACGTAGCGCGTGACGACCGTCGTGGGCGACGCACCCAGCGAGCGGGCTGCCTCGACGAACGTCTCTTCCTTCACCGACAGCGTGTGGTTGCGGATCACCCGGTAGTACTGGGGGATGTAGGTGGCGCCGACGGCGATCGCCGCGGTTGGCACGCCGGGCCTCATGTACTGCACGAGCACGGCGGCGAAGATGATCGCCAGCACCAGGGGCGGGAAGGCGTACAGCGCGTCCATGAGGAACACCAGAACGCGGTCGATGCGGCCACCGCGGTAGCCCGACAGCAGGCCGAGCGGCACACCGATGCCCATCGCGATCACGGTCGAGACCACGATCACCGCGATCGCGATGCGCGCGCCGTAGATGACCCGCGACAGCACATCGAACCGGGCGGACGTCGTGCCGAACGGATGGGTGGCCGACGGTGCTTCGCGGCGTGGGATCTGCTCGTCTCCGTACTCGGGTTCGCCGCTCTCGTCGACGCCCGTCTGGATGCGGTACTGGTCCTGCTCGTACGGCGCGATCGAGTCGGCGAACACGGCCATGACGACGAACACGAGCGTGATGACGACGCCCGCGAGCACGAAACCGCGCGCCATCCTGTTCGCCGCGCGCCACGGCTGCAGCGCATGGGACAGCCGTGCCCGCAGGCCCGTGCTGCGGTCGGTGGGAGCTTCGATGACGACGTCCGCCGCTGGCGGCGGCTCGGACGTCTGCGTGCCGCCAGGATCCCCGCCCTCCGGCTCGCTCGCCCTCACCCTCGCCATGCTCAGTACCGCACGCGCGGGTCGACGAGGCCGTTGATGATGTCGATCAGGAGGCTGACCACGAAGACGACGAGGGCGAAGAACGTCACGATGCCCTGCAGCGCGGCGTAGTCGCGGGCGTTGACGAAGTCGACGAGCGCGCTGCCCAGTCCCGGCCACGAGAAGGTCGTCTCGGTCAGGATCGCCCCGCCCAGCAGCAGGGCTGCCTGCAGCCCCATGATGGTCACGATCGGGATCAGCGCGTTGCGGAACGCGTGCTGGAAGAGTACGCGACGCTCGACGATGCCACGGGCTCGCGCCGATTCGACATAGTCGGACCGCAGGGTCTGCAGCATGTTGACGCGCACCATGCGGATGAACACGCCGCCGATCAGCAGGCCGAGGGTGACGCCCGGCAGGATCAGGTGCTGAAGCGCGTCCCAGAACAGCTCCCAGTTGAGCGTGATGATGCCGTCCAGCAGGTAGAACCCCGTCGGGGCGTCTGCGACGATCCGCGCCGACAGTCGGTTGCCCGTCGGCAGCAGGTCCAGGCGATTGGCGAACAGCAGTTGCGCCAGGATGCCGGTCCAGAACACCGGTGCCGCGTAGACCACGATGCCGAGCAGGCGTCCTCCGATGTCGAAGACCGTGTCGCGCCGCTGCGCCGCGACCGCACCGACCAGTACGCCGAGCGTGACCGCGACGATGAGGGCGAACACGGTCAGCTCGACCGTGGCCGGGAACAGGTCCGCCACGATCTGGCTGACGCTGCGCGGGTCGGTGAGCGGCTCGCCCAGATCGCCCTGCAGCACGTCGAGCAGGTAGCGGCCGTACTGCACCAGGATCGGGTCGTCGAGTCCGAGCGCCTCCTGCGCCCGTTCGATCCGGTCGGGCGTCGCCCGACCGCCCAGGGACGCGACCACGGGGTCGCCGGGCATGACCCGGACGAGCACGAACACGGCCGTCAGCAGCGTGAGCAGGAACAACGGCGCAAGGGCGAGTCGGGTCAGCAGGTAGCGACGCAGCCCGCTGCCGCCCGACCCACCGCTCGCCATGTGTCCTCCGTGGCCGTGCTGGTGCCTAGCCCTCCTTCGACAGCACGTAGTACCAGGTCTGCTGCGCGGGGGTCAACGTCTCCTCGACTCCGGTCACCGAGTCGGCGTGGTACACGGTCTGCCCCTCCTCGTACAGCGGGATGTACGGCATGTCCTCGGCGGCCTTCTGCTGGATCTCGTCGAAGATCTGCGCGCGCTCCTCCGAGCCGATCTCCGCGGTCTGCTCGTCGCGGATCAGCTGCTGCATCTCCTCGTCCTGGTAGTACGGGATGTAGCCACCGCCGTAGAACGGGTCGATGTACGCGTCCGGATCGATGTAGTCGGGGTACCAGCCGAGCAGGTAGACGCTGTAGGTCCCGGTCGTCGTGTTGTCCGAGTACTCGGCCGCCCAGTCAGCGCTCTGCGTCGTCACTGTGAAGCCGGCCTCCTCCAGCGAACGGGCGATGGTCTCGGCGACGTCTGCCTCGGTGTCACCGTACTTGTTGAGCGGATACCACAGCTCGATCTCGGTGCCCTCCGGGACCTCGGCCTCGATGTCGGCCATGTAGTCCGCGTTCACATCGAACGTGCTCGGGATCATCGAGTACAGCGGGACGCCCGCGCCCTCGAAGACCTCGTCGATGATCCGCTGCCGGTCGATCGACGCGGACATGGCCCGCCGGACCTCTGGGTCGTCGAACGGCGCGGCCGTCACATCGATGACGATGTAGCGGATGCGCCCACCCTCGGTCTGGCTGATCGTCATGCCCTCCTCTTCGGTGAGCGACGCGCGCTCGGCGGGAGCGAACTCGTTCCAGTTGAAGTCGATCTCGCCGGCCGCCATCGCGTTGCGCATCTGCGCCGTGTCCTCGAAGAACTGGACCTGCACGGTGTCGATCGCCGGCGGGTCACCCCAGTAGTCGTCGAAGGCCTCGAGCGTCATCGACTCGCCAGGCCTGTAGTCGGTCAGCTCGTACGGCCCGGAGCCGACGATCGTCTCGTCGTTGATGTACTCCTCCGCCTCACCCGCCGAGGGTTCCTCGAGCGCCTGGTCCGGCGCCGTGTAGGCGTCACCGTCGCTCGGCAGGATCGTGGCGACCGTGTAGTTCAGCCGCGACAGGAACGTCGCGTTGGGTTCTGACAGCGTAATCACGACGGTGTAGTCGTCGGGCGTCTCGATGGACTCGACGCCGCCGAGCAGGAACGCCGCGCTCTCGGGGTGGTTGATGTTGACGGCGCGCTCCAGCGACCACTTGACGTCCTCGCTGGTGAGGTCGGACCCGTCCTGGAAGGTCACGCCCTCGCGGAGCGTGAAGGTGTAGGTCAGCCCGTCGTCGGAGATCTCCCACTCCTCGGCGACGCCGGGGCCGATCTCGCCGGTGCCCGGCTGCGCCTCGACCAGGCGGTTCGTGGTGTTGAACAGGATGTTGGACGCGTAGAGCTCGTAGACCACGGCCGGGTCGAGGTGGCTGGGCACCTCGGTGCCACCGACGACGAGCGTGCTCGCGTCACCACCAGCTGCGGCCTCGGTTCCGCCGGCGGCCTCGCTGCCCTCACCGCCACCGGTCTCGGTCGCGGTACTGCCGCTACCGCACGCGGCGGCCACCAGGGCGAGCAGGGTCAGCAGGGCGAGCAGGTGCCGCTGGCGCAGGAATCGGGATGTACGCACGATTCGCTCCTCACGAAGACGCGGGTCACGTCCACGGGCCGGGTCCCACCTCGAGGTCTCGGGCTCCGCGACGGCTCGACCGACGAGTGCGGTCGTAGAGTCCAAGGTGTAACCGTTCGGTCAGGTCGCCGCAAGAGCCTCATGGCACAGCGCGGACCGTCATGGGCTCAGATGCTCCGGCGACCCATGGGGTGTGAGCGGAGCGGGGCCAGGAGCGGTCGCGAGCAACTGGTCGTTACAGTACGGGAGATGCCTGCACACACCCGCACCGCCGCATGATCCCCCTGTTCACGCCACAGCAGGTCCGCGCCATGGACGAGCGGACCATCGCGGCGGGCACGTCCTCGTTGACGCTGATGGAGCGCGCCGCCGGCCACCTGGCGCGGACCGTGCTGGCTGTCGCGGGGGCCGCCTACGGCTCGCGGGTCGCCGTGGTGTGCGGCAAGGGCAACAACGGCGGCGACGGCATCGCTGCCTCCCGCCGTCTGCGCGCCGCGGGTGCCTGGCCGGTCGTGTGCCTGGTGGCCGATCCGGACGAGCTGTCGGGCGACGCCGCGGTGCAGTTGCGGCGCTGGCGGGCGATGGGCGGGCGCGTCACCACCGACCTGCGCGCCGGACTCGCCGGTGCGGACGTCGTGGTCGACTGCCTGCTCGGCACCGGCGCCACCGGCGCGCCCCGCCCGCCCTACGACGCCGCGATCGCCGCGGTCAACGCACACGACGCGCCGGTCGTGGCGTGCGATCTCCCGTCCGGCGCCGACGCGAGCACCGGCGCCGTCGTCGCCGAGGCCGTCGAGGCGGACGTCACGCTGTGCCTGGGCGCGTACAAGCGCGGGCTCGCGCTGTGGCCCGCCCGTGCGCACACGGGGGAGCTGCGCCTCGGCGACATCGGCATCCTCGAACCCGGCGACCGGCCCGCCGCGCGGCTCGTCGATGGCGCCGACGTGTGGGAGGCGCTGACCGATCCGGACGCCGCCGGGGACAAGCGCGCCCGCGGTGTCGTCGTCGTCGTCGCGGGATCCGCGGACATGTCCGGCGCCGCGGTGCTGGCCGCCAGGGGCGCACTCGCCGCGGGTGCCGGACTGGTGACGGTGGCCACGCCCACCCTGGCGCGTCACTTCGTCGCGCCGAACGTCCCCGAGGCGATGACGGTCGATCTCCCCGACGACGATCCCGACGCGGCCTTCGCCGCCGTCGCCGAGGCCTGCGGCCGCGCCGACGCCCTGCTGATCGGGCCCGGCCTCGGCCACCAGCCGCCCCAGGTGGCGCTCGTGCACCGCTGCGTCGCCGAGCTGGACCTGCCGACCGTGCTCGACGCCGATGGGCTGAACGCGTTCCGTGACGACGCGGGCACGTTGTCGGCGCACGTCGCCGACCATCTGGTGCTCACGCCGCACCGCTCCGAGCTGACGCGCATCTGCGGCGATGGAGACGACGACCTGTGGGAGCGGCGGATCGACGTCGTCCCGCAACTCGCGCGACAGTGGCGGACGACGATCGTCGCGAAGGGACCCGGATCGATCATCGCGGCCCCCGACGGACGTGTGTGGATCGACGGGGCCGCCACCGCCGCCCTTGCGACCGGGGGCACCGGGGACGTCCTGGCCGGGATGACCGTCGCGGCGCTGGCGGCCGGCGCGGATCCCGCGCGCGTGGCCGCGACGGTCGCGCTGCACGGTGTGGCCGGACAGGTCGCCGCCGAGCGTTCCAGCGTGCGGTCGGTGACCTCGCTCGACGTCGCACGGGCGGTGCCCGCCGCCCTGCGCCGGACGCAGGGGCCGGGCACGTGAGCGGAACGCGACGGGCGGCGGTCAGCCCGCCCGGTCGACCGATCGGCCCCGCGCGGCCGACGCACCTGCTCGACGCGCGCGCCACGCCGTCCACGACGCCGCCGCGGCAGCGCCCGACGTGGGCCGAGATCGACCTGGCGGCGATCACGCACAACGCGCGGACGCTGCGCGCGCGGGCGCCGGGCGCGACCTTCATGGCGGTCGTCAAGGCCGACGGCTACGGCCACGGAATGGTGCCGGTCGCCCGTGCCGCCCTCGCGGGCGGCACCGCGTGGTTCGCCGTCGCGCTCGTCGAGGAGGCACGCGGGCTGCGCGACGCCGGCATCGACGCGCCGGTGCTGCTGCTGACCGAACCGCCGGTCGCGGCGATCGACGCGCTGCTCGACGCACACGTCACGCCGACCGTCTACACGCCCGGCTTCATCCGCGCGCTCGACGCCGCCGCCCGGCGCCGCGGCGCGGGACCCCTCGAGGTCCACCTGCAGCTCGACACGGGCATGCGCCGCGTCGGAGCGCCCGAGGACGACTGGCCTGCGCTGTCCGACCTGCTCGCCGGGCTCGACGGGGTGCGGGTCACAGGGCTGTGGAGCCACTTCGCGTGCGCCGACGAACCAGACCATGCGTCAGTCCCGGAGCAGTCACGCCGGTTCCGCACCGGCGTCGACGTCGTGCGCGCCCGTGGGCTCGCGCCGGACCTGGTGCACCTGTGCAACTCGGCGGGCACGCTGACGCGACCGGAGGACCACTACGACATGGTGCGCTGCGGGATCGCACTGTACGGCCTGGATCCCGGGGGAGGACTGATCCACCAGGTGCCGGTGCGCCCCGCGCTGCGCTGGCTGTCGCGCACGTCGTTCGTCAAGCGGGTGGCCGCCGGCGAGGCTGTCAGCTACGGCCACACGTGGCGCACGCCGCGCGAGACGACGCTGGGCACCGTGCCGGCCGGCTACGCCGACGGCGTGACGCGGCTCCTGGGTGGTCGCGGCGAGGTCGTCGTCGGCGGCCGCCGGCGACCCATCGTCGGCCGGGTGACGATGGACCAGTTCCTGTTCGACGCCGGTGACGACGACGTCCGCATCGACGACGAGGTCGTGCTGATCGGTCGTCAGGGCGCGGTGGCCGTGACGGCCGACGACTGGGCGGCGTGGCTCGACACGATCACGTACGAGGTGGTCAGCACCGTGGGCGCACGGGTTCCGCGGGTATACACGGAGCGCGACGTCTGATGCGCCAGTCGCTGCTCGGCATCGCCGCGCTGACGGCCGGAGCGGTCGGCGGCGCGGTCCTCGGCTACCTCGCCGAGCGCACGGTCGTCGACCCGCCGGTCGGGCCGGCCGCGCTGACCGCCGGCGACGATCTGGCGACCGAGCGCTTCACCGTGACCGCTCCGGACGGAACCGTTCTGGCCGTGACGGCGAGCGGACCGGTCGACGCGCCCCGCATCGTCCTGGTCCACGGGCTGTCGCTGACGCAGGAGATCTGGGAGGCGCAGCGGCGCGCGCTCTCAGGGGCCTACCGCGTCGTCACGTTCGACATGCGCGGCCACGGCGACAGTCGCGATGCCGCGATGGGCGACTACACGGCCTCGGCCATCGGTTCGGATGTCACCACGGTCCTCGATGCGATCGTCGGTGCTCCGGCCGTCGTCGTCGGCCATTCGATGGGCGGCATGGCGGTCCTCGCCGGCCTCGCGGACCGACCCGAGCTGATGATGGAGCGCGTCGCGGGCGTCGTGCTGGTCAACACGGCCGTGTCGGCGATCGTGTCCGGGCTGGGCGGCGGATCGGTGGCCGCCGGCGTGGCGTTCCTGCGGGAACGGGCGCGGTCGACGCTGGTGGGCCGCATCGCCTACGGCGGGCTCGACGCCGAGGGCAACCTGCGGGGCAACGACCTGGCGACGGTGATCACGCGAATGCTGGGCGTCGGCCCGAACGGCAGGGAGGAGGCCGTCGAACAGGTCCGGCGCCTGGTGCTGGGCAGCCGCCCCCACGTCGCGGGTGAGCTGTGGCGCACGGCCGGCACGCTCGATCTGCTGGACGTGGCCCGTGAGCTGCCGGTGCCCGCGCTCGTGATCGGCGGTACACGGGACCGCATGCTGCCCGCCCACCACTCACGCCGCCTTGCGGACACCATCCCGGAGGTGGAGCTGATAGAGCTCGCCGACGTCGGCCACGTCGCGATGCTCGAGCGTCCCGACGAGGTGACCTCGGCGCTGACGACCTTCGCGCAGCGGGTTCTGGGCGGGAACCCGTCCCGCTGAGGACCACTACTGCTCCCGGAGCACCTCTGAGGGCGCATGCGTCAGGAACGGTGCAGGTTGTCCGACTGGAACACGGAGCCGATGAGCTCCCGCCGCACCGCCGCGCGCCGCGACTCGGTCATCTGCGCTCACTTTCCGTCCGTCGCGTGCGGACGTTCCGCACGTTCGGCCGTCAGGCCTCCTGCGGAGTCGACGCATCCGGCCGCCGCCTTGACCATCCCTTCGCGAAGCGCAGGTACAGCGGCGGCACGACGAACAGGTTGAGCAGCGTCGCAGTGACGAGCCCGCCCAGGATGACGATCGCCATGGGATATTCGACCTCCGTGCCTGGGATCTCGCCCGCCAGGATCAGGGGGACCAGTGCGAGTCCGGTCGTGAAGACGGTCATCAGGATCGGCACGATGCGTTCCTTGGCGCCGCGGAGGATCAGGTCGACGCCGAACGGCATGCCCTCCTCGTTCTCCAGGTGCTGGTAGTGGCTGATCAGCATGATGCCGTTGCGCGCGACGATGCCCAGCACGGTGAAGAACCCGACCAGCGATCCCAGCGAGATGATGCCACCGGCGCCGAAGTACGCGGCCAGCACCCCGCCGACCAGCGCCACGGGTAGCGTGAGGAAGTACAGCAGGGCGAGCCTGAAGCTGCTGTGGAACGCCTGCTGCAGCAGCAGGAACACGATGATCGCGGCCGCGACGGCGAACGCCATGAGGACGCCCTGCGCCGCTTGACGCTCCTGGTACTCGCCGAGCAGCTCGGCGCGGAACTCGAGTGGCCACTCGACGCTGGCGATTTGCTCCTCGAGGTCGGTCACCACGGAGCCGAGGTCGCGGGTCCCGTCGATGTTGGCGCCGACGTCGATGCTGCGCGCCAGGTTCTCGTGGTGGATCACGTTGGGTGTCGGCACGATGTCGATGCTGGCCAGATCGGCCAGTGGCACCTTCTCGCCGGACGGCGTGTCGATCGGCAGCTGCTCGATGTCGGTCAGCGTCTGACGGGTCTCGGGCGTGGTCCACAGCTGGACGTCGTACGCCTTGCCCTGGTGGAACAGATCACCGGCCTCCTCTCCAGCCATCATGTACGCAGCCGCGCGTCGGACGTCACCGGGCTTGACGCCGTGCGCCTCGGCAGCCTCCAGATCGACCTCCACCTGGATCTGTGGGATCTCCTCCTGGAACTCGACGTGGTTCTCCGTGACCCCCGGTATCGCGCCGAGTAGCTCGTTGACCTCGGCGGCCTTCTCGCGCAACAGCTCCAGCTCCGTGCCGTAGATCCGCACCGTGATCGCCTCGCTCGATCCGGTGAGGACCTCGCGGATGCGTTCCTTGAGGTATGTCTGGACGTCACGGAAGATGCCCGGATAGCCGTCGACGGTGGCCTGGATGTGCTCGAAGGTCATGTCGTAGTCCACGGCCGGGTCGACGCTGACCCAGTTCTCGCCGAAGTACATGCCGACGACCTCGTCCATCAGCAGCGCCTGCCCGATGTGCGAACCGGCGTTGAGCACGCCGGGGATCTGCAGCAGCTCGGCGTTGACGCGCTCGGTCGTGCGCACCATCTCGGGGTGGGACGTGCTCGGCGTCCCGAGCCAGTGCATCAGGAAGTCGCGCTCCTTGAACGACGGCAGCAGGTTCTGGCCGAGCACGGGCACGATCGCCAGCCCCGCCAGGGTGACGACCGCGACCGCGCCGTAGGCGGGCCGCGGACGGCGGACGATCCGCCGCAGCAAGGCGTCGTAGGCGCGCTTGATCGGCGGCACGAGCGGCGACTCGCGGTGCCGCAGCGACTTCTCGGAGCGGAAGAAGATCAGGCTCAGCGCCGGCGTGACGGTCAGCGCCACCACCATCGAGGCGAGCAGCGCCAGCGCGTACGACGTGGCGAGCGGCCGGAAGAACGACCCCGACAGGCCCTGGAGCATGAAGATCGGGGTGATCGCCGCGATCTCGATCAGCGTCGCGTGGACGATCGCGCTGCGCACCTCCATCGACGCGTCGAGGACGATGCGTGCCGTGGGGCGTCTCGAGCCCGCTTGTCGATGCTCGCGGAGTCTTCGCACGACGTTTTCGATGTCGATGATCGCATCGTCGACGATGTCGCCGAGCGCGATGACGAAACCCGCCAGGATCATCGTGTTGATCGTCGCGTCGCGCGCGTGCAGGACCAGGCCGGCCGCGATCAGCGATAGCGGGATCGCCACCACGCTGATGAACGCGGTGCGCCACTCGTAGAGGAACGCGCCGAGCATGAAGATCATCAGCAGCGCGCCGACCAGCATGGCGGTCGACAGGTTGTCGATCGCCTGCTCTATGAACGTCGCCGGGCGGAAGATCGCGCTGTCGATCCCGATGCCGGGCAGGCCGGGCTCCAGTTCGGCCAACGCCTGCTCGACGCCTTCTGTGACGTCGACGGTGTTCGCCCAGGGCAGCTTCTCGACGATGAGCATGAGGCCCTGGCCGTCGTCGATCACAGCGTCGCCGATCAGCGGCTGATGGTCACGCACGAGGTCCGCCACGTCGGCGATGCGCACGGGATCGACGCTTCTCCCGTTGACCTGTGCGCCGTTGACGGTCTGTCCGTTGACCTGCGTGGCGGCATCGGCCGGCTCGATGGGCAGGTTCGCCAGGTCCTCGACCGTCACGATCGGTTGGATGAGCTGGACCCCCAGCCGGTTGGACCCCGTCTCGACCCATCCGCCGGTGCCGATGTTCCGGCCCTCCGTGTACTGCATCAACCCGTGGTCGAGTGCGTTCGCCGTGGTGTCGAGGACCTGCTCGAGCTTCACGCCGTGCTCGGCCATGCGTTGTGGGTCCGTCTGGACCTGTAACATGTCCAGCCGCTCGCCCCAGATGGGCACGTTGGCCACCCCCGGGACGCGGAGCAGGCGCGCCCGGATCTTCCAGTACGCCGTCATCGACAGGTCCATCATGTCGATCTCGGGGTCAGTCGAGGTGAGCCCGATCTTGAGCACGCGGCTCGTCGCGGACAGCGGCTGGATCATGAAGGGCGGGCTGGACCAGCTCGGCAGGCTGGGCGTGATCGCCGCGATGCGCTCCTGGACGAGTTGCCGCGCCGTCAACAAATCGGTGCCGGGTTCGAAGATCATCTCGATCGACGACAGCTGCTCGACGGATCGCGAGCGGATGACGTCGAGGTTGGGCACGCCGTTGAGGCTGTGCTCCAGGGGGACCGTGATGAGCTCCTCCACCTCCGAGGCTGACAGGCCCAGCGATGGCGTCTGGATCTCGACTTTTGGGGGCGCGAACTCGGGGAACACGTCGACAGCGCTGTGACGCAGCGTGTCGACGCCGAAGAAGATGAGGCCCGCGGCGAACGCCACCACGAGGTAGCGGAACTTGAGGCTTGATCCGACGACCCAGCGAAGCATCTGCCGCCTCCCGTCCTCAGTGCCCGATGCCGCGCTCGGCGCCGAACAGCTCGGCGGCGCCGAGCGTCACGACCGACGTGCCCACAGGCGGTCCATCGGCCAGGTACGCCAGGTCGCCTTCCTCGTGATCGATCTCGATCGGGGCCCGCACGAAGCCTTGCGGCTCCGGGTTCGTGTAGACCCAGAAGCCGCCGTGCTCGTCGACGATCACCGCCGCGTTCGGCACGACGGTGGTGCCGTCGACCTGCTCGACGGTGGTTGTCGTGATGTCGAGCCGCCGCTCAGCGCTGGACGTCAGGGTGAGATGGGCGACGTCAGCGCCCTCGATCTCCGCGACGGTCACGGGCTCGTCGATGACGTGTTCGTCCGACGGGACCTCGCCGCATCCCACGGCGGCGACCGCGAGCAGCAGGGCGACCGCGGAGGTCCTCAGGCCGCGAGGCGTCGCTGTCACGGTCACATCACCTGCTCGAGATCCTCGGTGACCCGGTACGCGAGGTCCTCGCCGGTCGTGTCAGGTTCGCGCACATGTCCGAAGCGCAGGTACAGCGCGGGGGCGACCAGCAGGACGACGACGGTGGACGTGATCAGGCCGCCGATGACGGCCACGGCCATCGGTCCGATGATCTCGAACCCGACCGCGCCACCAAGCGCGGCGAACGGCAGGAACACGGCGATGGTGGCCAGCCCGGCCATGACGATGGTGCCCAGCCGGTCACGCGTCGCGCGGACGACCACATCTGGACCGAACGCGTACTCCTCGGCGCGCTGGAGGTGCTGGGCGTGCCGCACGAGCACGATCAGCGCGCGTGCCGTGATCGCGAGCACGGCGATCAGACCGCCGACCGTGCCCAGCGTGATCGCACCGTCGGTCAGCAGTGCGGCGACCAGGCCGCCGGACAGCGCCGTCGGAAGCAGCAGGAAGGCGAGCACGGCCAGGCGCCAGCTGCCGAAGGCCGCCTGCAGCAGCAGGAAGATCACGATCGCGGCCGCGCCTGCCACGGTGAGCACGGTCGTCCGCGTCGTGCTCTGCTCGGCGTACCCGCCCAGGACCTCGGCGTGGTACTCGAGTGGGAAGACGACCCCCTCGATCGCCGCATCTGCGTCGGATGCGACGTCGGCGAGATCACGTCCGTCGACGTCGGCCACGACATCGACATAGCTCATGACCGAGTGGTGCCGGATCACGGCAGGGTTGTCGACGACCCGCACGTCAGCGACGTCGCCGAGCCGCACCTGACCGCCCGCGGGGTTGTCGATCAGCAGGTTGGCGATGTCCTCCTCGTTCTCGCGGATGTCCGGCGCCCCCCACACGACGACGTCGAAGACCTTCTGCTCCTCGAAGAGGTTGCCGGCGGTGATCCCGGACAACAGGATCGCCGCCGCGCGACGCACGTCGCCGGGCTTGATGTCATTCGCCTCCGCCGCAGCCAGGTCCACCTCGACCTCGATCGTCGGCTCGACGGGCGGCGCCTCGATCGTGGGCTCGACCACGCCGTCGATGCCGGCCATGCCTGTGCGGACCTGTTCCGCCGCGCCGGCGAGGACGGCCGGATCCTCGCCGTAGACGCGCACGACCAGGCTGTCCGCGTCGCGCCGCCCGAGGACCTCCGTGACGCGCTGCGCCGAGTACGTCGTCACGTCATGGGCGATCTCGTCGAAGCCGCTCATCGCCTCGTCGATCGCCGCGAGCGTGCCCTCGTAGTCGGCCGATCCGTCGACGGTGACCCAGATCTCGCCGGAGTTGACGTTGACGATCTGGTCCGACGTGATCGCGCGTCCCACATGGGCGCCCACATCACGGACACCGGGCAGGGACCCGACCGCGCTGACGGCCTCGGCCATGACCCCGTCCATGGTTTGCAGGGACGTACCGGGATCCGTCTCGACCTCGACCAGCACGTCACGCTCACGCAGGGACGGCCGCAGCGACAGGTCAAGCAATGGGATCGCGACGAGGCCGGCGACGACGATCACCGCGAGCGCCGCCAGGGCCGGGCCGAGGCTGCCGACAGCGCGTCCCGACACCCGGTCGTAGCCACTGCCCAGCCAGCGCGTGAGGGGGGATTCGTGGCGCTCGAGTGGCGCGTTGCGCAGCAGCAGCAGGCTGAGTGCCGGTGCGACCGTCAGCGCCACCACGAGCGACGTGACGACGGCCAGGACGTACGACGTCAGCATCGACGGGATGAAGGCCCCTGCCAGGCCATCGGTGAACAGCATGGGCACCACCGCGGCAAGGGCGATCACCGTCGCGTACAGCAGCGGCGTGCGCAGCTGAAGGGTCGCGTCGAGGATCGTGCGCCACGCCGGCGCACCGGATCCGTTCTGCCGTCTGCGTCGCAGGCTCTGTGCCACACCGCTGACGTCGGCGACCGCGTCGTCGATGATCACCACCAGTCCCAGAGTCAGCCCGGCGATCACCATCAGGTTCACAGTCGCGCCGCGCAGGTTGAGCACCAGCGCCGCCGCGACCAGCGCCAGCGGCACGGTGACGGCCGCGATGACCGCAGTGCGCCAGTACGCGAAAAACCCGATCAGCACCGCGAGGAACAGGACCGCACCGATCACCGCGGCGCGACCGAGTCCGGCGAAGGCGCTGCTGATGTATTCGGCTGGCCGGTAGGTCGACGTGTCGACCGTGATGCCGCCCAGTCCCGGCTGCATCACCTCGAGGGCCTCGTCGACCCCGCGCGCCACCTCGGGGGTGTTCGCGGCCGGGAACTTCTCGACCACGAGCAGCAGGCAGTCGTCGTTCGGGGCACTGCAGTAGGCGTCGCCGATCAGTGGTTGGTGGTCTTCGGCGACGTCAGCGACCTCGTCGAGGGTGACCGACTGGCCATCAACGCGGAAGGCCCCACCCCCGGGTCCCTCGAGTGGGACCTGGCCGAGCTCCTCGGGCGTGGTGATGGCCTGCTCGTGGAAGATGTGCAGGCGCTGGTTGACCGTGTCGATCCATCCGCCGGTGCCCGGCGACGACGCCTCGAGGAAGCTCAGCGGGGACACCTCGAGGGCGTTGCCGGTCGTACGGACCACCTGGTTGAGCGAGACGTCGGCGGCGCGCAGGTCCTGCGGGTCGACGAGCACCTGCAGCTGCCGGTCGCGGAAGCCCCAGATCGCCACGTTCGCGACGCCCTCGACGCCGAGCAGGCGCGGCGCGATCACCCAGCGGGCGAGCACCGACATCTCGATCGGCGATTGCTGCTCCGAGGTGAGCCGCACCATGGCCACGCGGCTGCTCGACGACAGCGGTTGCAGCATCGCCGGTGGCTTCGACACCTCCGGCAGGCCGGCGACGCCGACCGCCTGCGTCAGGCGTTCGGCGACGACCTGCCGGGCATCGAGGATGTCGGTGCCCTCCTCGAACGTCATGACGACCGACGACAGGCCTGGCAGCGAGGCGGACTCGATCTCCTCCAGGAACGCCACGCCGTTCAGCAGGTCCTGCTCGAGCGGCACGGTGATGAGCTGCTCGACCTCCTCGGCGGACAGCCCCAGGGCCTCCGCCTGGACTTCGACGGTCGGCCGGGTGAACTCCGGCAACGTGTCGACCGCCGTCGACGACAGCAGCGCGACGCCCAGGATCATCACACCTGCTGCGACCGCGATGACGAGACCGCGGAACTTCATGCTCCAACCGACGATCGCGCGAATCATGGATGTGCAACCTCCGTTGGTCGTCCGCGTGCAACGCGGTAGGCACGACGCGCAGTCCTGAGCGCACGCCTCGATGGTCATCGCCGCATGCGCGCGGACGACAACGCATCGGGGCACCCCCACAGACAGCGCCAAGCAATGCAACTGATGCAGCGATTCCGCACACGCCGCGGTCCCACATCCGCATGCGTTTCGCTCCGTCAGAGCTAGATCAACTCAATCATCACACAGACTGAGATGCAAGCAGAAAATCGCGAGACCCGCGGAGCTTCACTGTTTCTTCACTGGTTGCCGTACGTGCAAGCCGAAGAGGTGCGTGTCCAATATCGGTGCGGCTCTTCTGGAGGGACATCAGGCAGCTTGGGGGATGTGGTGGTTGGTGTAGTGGTGTTGGCAATTTCTTCGTTTCTGGGTGAGGTGGTAGCGCCAGTAGTCGACGAGGTCGCCGTTGGCGTGTAGGCGCGGAGTTTGAGGACGGCTTCGGCGCCGTGCAGCTCCTGCGTGCGCCGGTGGTGTCCATGCGGTCCATGACGAGGTGGCGGCTACCGGCGGGGGTACGAGCCGCTGTGCCGGGACGTGACCGACGCGATCAGCTGGCAGCGGTTCGCGCGGATCCCGCTGGGCTCGCCGGTCCGCATCAAACGACGTTGATGAAGGTCACCACCCGCTGCGGCCCCGACGCGGTGGACGGGCTCAAGGAGGCGCTGTTGGCCAAGGCAGCCGCCGCGAAGGTCCTACATCAGCGCGCGGCCCCCACCCATGACCCGGGACGCCGACCGACCCCGACGCCACTTCAGCGGATCTGCACCCGTCCAATAGGGTCGCTGGGTCGTGTTCGTTGTTGCCGCCCAGCGATGATCATCGCTATCTGGTGTCAGCAATGAGCGAGTGGATGCGAGTCGTCGCGAACGACCGAGCGTGGTCGGCCGTCGGGGTACGGCGACAGGCGATGCAATGGGCCGCCGTTCACTGCGGGCGCGCATGGGAACAGATGCATGCGTATGGTCAGACACGTGCCACGGGCGCGTGGCGCGCGGTAACGAGAGGTGAGTCGGTGACGGACGGCGCAGAACGGTTCGAGGTCCCGGTCGAGGGAGGCGGTCTGGCGGTCTGGCGATGGGGTGGTGACGGCCCCGTCGCGATCGCCGCGCACGGCATCACCTCGTCGCACACCGCGTGGGACGTCGTCGGAGAACTGGTCGCCGACGACCTCACGCTCGTGGTCCCCGACCTGCGCGGGCGTGGTGACAGCGCCGACGTGTCCGGCTCGTCGAGCATGCGGCGCCACGCCAGCGATCTGCTCGCCGTGCTCGATCACATCGATGTCGACGAGGCGGTGGTCACCGGCCACTCCATGGGTGCGATGGTCGCCGCCGCGCTCGCCGCGGCGTCGCCCGACCGCGCCCGCGCCGTCGTCATGGTCGACGGCGGCCCGCCGCTGGCCGGACCTGTCCCACCCGACGTCGACGTCGACGCCGTGCTGTCCCGTGCCATCGGCCCTGCCCTGGAACGGTTGCAGCAGCGCTTCGACTCCCGCGACGAGTACCGGCGCTTCTGGCGCGAGCACCCCGCGTTCCGCGACAGCCGGGTGGATCCGGCCCGCATCGACGCGTACGCAGATCATGACCTGCGCGGACAGCCGGGCGACCTGCGGTCGAAGGTGTCGGCGGACCGTGTGCGCGAGGACGGCCGCGACTCGCTCACCAACGCCGACCTGCATGACGTGGTCAGCGCACTGGAGATGCCGGCCGTGCTGCTGGTGGCCGAGCGGGGCATGCTCAACGGCGCCACACCGCTGATCACCGACGAGCAGGCCGCCGAGCTGCAGACCGCGCGGGGACCGCTGGAGGTGATCCGCGTGCCGGACACCAACCACTACACGATCATGCTCGATGACCGCGGTGCTCGTGCCGTCGCCCACCAGCTGCGCCGGTTCGCGACCGCGGACCTGGGAGACGCCTGAGTGGCGCTCGGGGTCGACGGCACCAGGGTCGGCTGCTGGACCGACCACGCCAACCACACCGGCTGCACGGTGGTGCTCGCGCCACCCGGCGCGCAGGGTGCCATCGCGGTGCGCGGTGGCGCACCCGGCACGCGCGAGGCGGCGGCGCTCGGCCCGACGGGCAACGTGCGCGAGTGCCACGCGATCGTGCTGTCGGGCGGCAGCGCGTTCGGCCTGGCGACC
The DNA here is from genome assembly GCA_036374135.1 of Euzebyales bacterium. Classification (NCBI taxonomy): domain Bacteria; kingdom Bacillati; phylum Actinomycetota; class Nitriliruptoria; order Euzebyales; species Euzebyales bacterium. The sequence goes on along the minus strand of DASUUK010000106.1, from coordinate 14,132 downwards.
GCCGACGGGGTCGTCGACTGGTGCGTCGAGCACGGCATCGGCTACGACAAGACGGTGGCGGTGATCCCGATCGTCGCGGCGGCGATCGTGTTCGACCTGCGATCGTCCGGCGTCCCGCGCCCGGGCCCGTCAGCGGGCCGGGCGGCGTGCGAGGCCGCGACCGCCGACGACCCGCCCCAGGGATCGGTCGGCGTCGGCACCGGGTGCACGGTCGGCAAGACCGGCGGGCTGGAGTGGGGCTCGAAAGGTGGGCAGGGCTGGGCGGTCGAACGCGGTGGTGGCATCACCGTGGGCGCCCTGATGGCCGTCAACGCTCTGGGCGACGTGATCGACGAACATGGTGGCGTGCTCGCCGGCTCGCGTGCCGACGCGGCCACGCCGCGCTACCCACTGGCACCGATCACCGGCCCGTCCCCCGCCGATGCTCCACTCGAGCACACCGTCATCGGTTGCCTGGTCACCGACGCCCGCCTGAGCAAGCCGGACGCCGTCCGTGCGGCGGATCTGGCTCACAGCGGCATCGCGCGCGCCGTCAGCCCCGCCCACACGAGCCTGGACGGCGATGCCCTGTTCCTGCTCTCGGCGCAGCGCATCGACGCCAGCGTCGACCTGGTCGCCGAGCTGGCCGCACGCGCCGTGGCCGCCGCCATCCGTTCAGCTGTGCGTCACGCCGAGGGCATGCCCGGGTTCCCAGCGGACCCGCGGGCCGGCTGACGTGGCAGCGGTGCGTCGCGTCGGGCCCCACGTGGCGACCACGCCCCGGCCGCCGACGGTGCACGAGATGGCGTTCTGGCAGGCTGGTGGTCGGAATACAATCACTGGCATCGAACCGGCCCGTCCGCCGTCGGAGGTGGCGTGAAGCGAGAGCTGGTGCTGGCTACGCGCGGCGCCGACGACACACGCAAGCTCGCGGCGACCGTCGCCGGCGCTCTGCGCGCCGGCGACGTCGTGTCGCTCACCGGTGAGCTGGGCGCGGGCAAGACGTGCTTCGTCCAAGGGGCCGCCGCGGCGCTCGGCGTGACCGAGCGTGTGACGAGTCCTACGTTCCTGCTGCGCCGCGAGTACGACGGTCGCGTGCCGATCGTCCATCTCGACGTCTACCGGCTCGACACGCTGCGTGAGGCGGCGGAGCTCGGACTCGACGACATCCATCGCTGCGTGACCTTCATCGAGTGGGGTGACGCGATGCAGCCGCTGTTGCCGGCGGACCACCTCGAGGTCGAGTTCTCCTGCCCGGCGGAGCCGGTCCTCCCGTCGCCTGCGGAACCAGGCCACGCAGAGTTCCGCGCGACGGCGTCCGCCGACCTGCCGATGGCCGACGACGACGGCGACGAGGTGCGCACGGTCGTGCTGCGCCCCCGCGGTCCCGACTGGAAGCGCCGGATCGTCAGCGTCGCGGTCGACTGCGGGCCGTGGCGGGACGACGGTGGACCCGTCCAGCTCGACGGCTTGGAGCTGTAGATGGGTGCACGACGGCGGCGGTCCACGTGCCGCGACCTTCCCGGTCGACCTCCACCTGCCGGCGTGCGCCCACCGCGGGGGCCGGCGTGCTGATCCTCGGCATCGAGACGTCGACCATGCGGTCCAGCGTCTGTCTGGGCACCGAGCGCGGGCTGCTCGCGTCCGCCACGCTCGGGCGCGGCCGCGCGCACGCAGAGTTCCTGACGCCGGCGATCGCGTTCTGTCTGCAGCAGGGCGATGTGAGCCTGTCGAGCGTCGCGGGCATCGCAGTCGGGTTGGGGCCCGGCCTGTTCACGGGGATGCGCGTGGGCATCGCGACCGCACAGACCATCGCCCACGCGCGGCACCTGCCGGTCGTCGGCCTCAACGCGCTGGACCTGCTGGCGTTCCCCGTCCGCTGGGTGCACCCCGACCGGCTGATCTGCGCGGTGATCGACGCCCGCCGGTCGGAGCTGTTCTGGGCGTTCTACCGACCGTCGGCGGGCGGTGTCCAGCGTGTGACCGACCTGCGGGTCGGGCCCGCGGGCAAGCTGGCGGGTGAGATCGAGGCGGTGCGTGAGGACGTCCTGTGCGTCGGGGACGGTGCGGTCGCCGAGGCGTCGCTGCTCGAATCGGTCGGCGCGGCGGTCGCCTCCCACGGCAGCGCGCACCCGTCCGCATCGGCGCTGGTCGAGCTGGCGCTGCCCCGGTTCCTCCGCGAGGAGACGCAACAGCCCGACGACCTGCGGCCGATCTACGTGCGCAAGGCCGACGCGCGCATCTCGTGGCAGAACCGCGGGGCACTGTTCGGTGGTCGTCCGGGGCCGTCAACGTGACGGCCGCCTCGGTCAGGTCGGTGGCCGGCCGTGTGAGCGGGGCGGTGGTGATCGTGCCGCTGGTGGCAGCACACCTCGAGCAGGTGCTCGAGATCGAGGAGCGCACCGCGACGACGGCGTGGTCGCGTGCGATCTTCGAGCGTGAGCTGGCCGAGCACGCGTCGCGCTGCTACCTGGCAGCGGTGCAGCCCGCGCTGCGCAGGCCGGTCGTGGTCGGCTACGGCGGCATGCAGTTGCAGGTCGACGAGGCCCACATCACCACGCTGACGGTGGACGGGTGGGCGCGTCGCCGCGGTATCGGCAGCAGGTTGCTGGTCGAGCTGCTGCGCGAGGCCCGCGCCCGTGGAGCCGCGTCCGCGACGCTGGAGGTGCGCACGGACAACGCCGCCGCGCGCGCGTTGTACGCGTCGTTCGGCTTCCGCCCGGTAGGCATCCGGCCCCGGTACTACGACGGTCGCGACGACGCGCTGATCATGTGGGCGCACGACGTCGGCGGTGCTGACTTCGGCCGGTTGCTGCGCGCCCGGGCCGACCGGGGTGCCCGGCCGCGAGATCACCACGTCGGAGGTGCATGATGGTTTCCGCCTGCGGCGGTCCCCGGCCGCGGGAAACGGACCGAGCGTGTGAGGTGCGTGACTGACGTGTTGGTCCTGGGCATCGAGACATCATGTGACGAGACCGCGGCCGCGCTCGTCGCCGACGGCGTGACCGTGCGTGCCAACGTCATCGGGTCGCAGATCGAACGGCACCGACCGTTCGGCGGCGTCGTGCCCGAGATCGCGGCGCGTGCGCACGTCGACCTGCTGCTGCCGACCCTGGACCGGGCGCTGGTCGAGGGCGGTGCCACCTACCGCGACATCGAGGGCATCGCGGTCACAGCGGGGCCCGGTCTGATCGGCTCGCTACTGGTCGGGGTCGCGGCGGCCAAGGCACTGGCGCTGGCCTACGACACACCGCTGATCGGCGTCAACCACCTGGAGGGTCACGTGTGTGCGGCGCAGCTCGAGTTCGGGCTGCTCGAGCCTCCGCTGGTCGCGCTCATCATGAGTGGCGGCCACACGAGCCTGGTCCTCGGGGACGCCGACGGCGGTCTGACGACGCTGGGCGCCACGCTGGATGACGCGGCCGGCGAGGCGTTCGACAAGATCGCGCGGTTCATCGGCCTGCCGTATCCCGGCGGTCCCGAGATCGACCGGCTGGCGCAGGACGGCGATCCGGACGCCATCGGGTTCCCCCGCGCGCTGCTGCACGACGGGACGTACGACTTCTCGATGTCGGGGCTGAAGACCGCGGTCATCCGCGAGCTCCGGCGGCGCCAGGCGGCCGGTGAGGAGCTGCCGCTGGCGGACATCGCCGCGTCCTTCCAGGAGGCGCTGGTCGACGTCGCGGTGCGCAAGACCGTCGCGGCCGCAACGGACCATGACGTGGGCCAGGTCCTGCTTGCCGGCGGCGTCGCGGCGAACTCGCGACTGCGCGAGCGGATGGCTGAGGCGTGCGCGGCGGCAGATCTTCGGTTCCTCGCCCCGTCGCCGTCGCTGTGCACCGATAATGGAGCGATGATCGCCGCCGCCGGATGGAACCGACTCTGCAAGGGGGAGCGGTCACCACTCGATCTCGCCGCCGATCCGAGCCTGTCGCTGCAGGGCTGGGGCTCGAGATGATGGCCCGGTCCGCGGCGTGTGCCCGGATCTTCGACCGACCCACCACGGACTGGGCCATCAACCCTCGCCATCGCGCAGTGTCGTGCGCCTTCGGCACGCCCAGCGGTAGGCGCACGTCCCGCGCCTCAAGGAGCGTCAGCGGTAGGCGCACGTCCCGTGCCTCAAGGAGCGTCAGCGGTAGGCACACATCATGACGCTGGCTGCCTCACCGGGCGGGCAGGCGGTGCGGTTGCCCCGCGACGGTGTCGCGCGTCTGACCGTGTGCCTCGAGACCGACTTCGGCCGCACGTCGGACACCGCCGAGGGTACGTACGCGCACCAGTTCCTGCTCGAGGCGCTCGATCGTGGCGAGCACCACTCCATGACCGTGTGGCCCTCCCCGGACGATCCGCGGGGCGTGTGCCACATCGGCGCCGGCGGCCTGGTGGTTCCGGGCGGCCTGCCCGAGGCGGCGACACCGCTGGCCTCCGCGGTCCGGGGATCCGGGTGGCGGGTGCTCGTCGGCGATCTGACGATCGGCGACGCGATCGTGGACGGAGCCGCGTCGGGCATGTTCCGTCGGCGTCCCTACGCGCGTGAGCAGCGCCTCATGGTCGCCGACCGCCCGTCGGCGCTGCCGACCGGTGACACGGTGCTGCGGCGCGCGGCCGCCGATGATGTCGACGTGCTGACGGAGTTCGCGGCCGGTCTGCACGTGGAGGACCAGATGGGTCCGCCGCTGTCGCGCGGCGGGCGGTCGTCTGTGCGTCAGCGCGTCGCCGGCAGCGTGCGCCGCGGATCGAGCTGGGTGCTGGAGTCCGACGGCGGCGTGGTCGCCAAGTTCGACGTGTCGATCGAGAGCCGCCGTCGTGGTGCGCAGCTCGCCGGTGTCTACGTCGACCGGCGATGGCGCGGCCAGGGCCTCGCGCGGCGGGGGATCGCCGCACTGACCGCGCAGTTGCTCGAGTCGGGCATGCCGTGCGTGACGCTGCACGTGCGGGCCGACAACGTCGCCGCGATCCGCGCGTACGAGGCGGCCGGGTTCGTCCAGCGCCGACGGTGGCTGCTGGCGCTCCGGTAGGCGTGACCCGCACGACGACGGACCGTACCGGTCTCCGCGGGCCGCGGCGGTCGCTACTGCCTGGGCTGGTGGATCAGGCCCTCATCCTCGAGGCGCTCGACGAGCTCGTCGGGCTCGGTGCCATAGATGACCGAGAGCGCGCGCAGGTCCTCGCCACGGATTGTCAGCACGTTGCCGTTGTAGTCGCCGCGTTGCATCTGGATGGTGTGGGCGAACCGGGAGACTGGCTTGAGGTCGGGATCGAGTGCATCGCTGGCGAGCTGGCGCAGGTCCAGCATGACCTTGGCGCTCGCCGAGCCGTTGCCGGCACCGGCCAGCTCCTCCTTCGGCAGCAGCTCGGACACCGGCACGTTGTAGAAGTCGCTCAGCTCCGCGAGCTTCGCGACTGACACCGCCCGGTCACCGCGCTCGTAGGAGCCGACGACCACGGCCTTCCAGCGGCCCTCCGACATCTCCTCGACCTGCTGCAGGGTCAGCCCCTGCTGCTGACGGATCGCCCGCAGGCGCGCTCCGAGGCGCTTCTGGTATTCGTTGGTTACCAACCGTGTCCTCCTCGGGCGCGTCAGCCCCCCGACGACAACCGTGATATGGCCGCGCGGCGGGCACTTCAGGCCGCCCGGTCCTGTAGTGCCGAAGGATAACACGTCCTTACGGATAGTGAAGACGTGTGCCCCATGTACTCTCGGAGGAGGCACTGGTGTACGCCGTGTAGTCGCGGTGCGGCGCCTGATACGAAGTTGAGCGTGGTGCGCGCAGGTTTAGGCCCACGGGGGTCGGGGAGACTTGCACTCGGCGCGGGATGTTGCTAACGTTCTGTTTGGCACTCACCTCATTCGAGTGCCAGCACATCCCGGCAGCAGCCACTCGGCTGCACGTCCAACCACACCGACGTTCGTGGCTGGTGTCGCGCCAGCTCGCAGAAGCACAAGGAGGACGCATGGCGACCGCAACAAAGGTTGCGCTCAAGCCACTGGAGGACCGCGTGGTCGTTACGGCCAACGAGGCCGAGCAGACCACCGCCAGCGGTCTGGTGATCCCGGACACCGCCAAGGAGAAGCCGCAGCAGGGCACGGTCATCGCCGTGGGCCCCGGCCGCATCTCCGACCAGGGCGAGCGCATCGCACTGGACATCAAGGAGGGCGACACCGTCGTGTACTCCAAGTACGGCGGCACCGAGATCAAGATCGGTGGCGAGGAGTACCTGATCCTGTCGGCCCGCGACATCCTCGCCAAGGTCGAGTAGCAGCGCCTACCACACGCACGCACCACCCAAGCGCGCCAGGAGGCACATCACACATGGCAAAGCAACTGAAGTTCCACGAGGACGCCCGTCGCAAGCTCGAGACCGGCGTCAACAAGCTGGCCGACGCGGTCAAGGTCACCCTCGGGCCCAAGGGCCGCAACGTGGTCCTGGAGAAGAAGTGGGGCTCCCCCACCATCACCAAGGACGGCGTGACGGTCGCTCGCGACATCGAGCTGGAGGACGCCTACGAGAACATGGGCGCCCAGCTGGCGAAGGAGGTCGCGACCAAGACCAACGACGTCGCCGGTGACGGCACCACGACCGCGACGGTGCTGGCCCAGGCGATGGTCCGCGAGGGGCTGCGCAACGTGGCGGCCGGCGCGAACCCGATGCTGCTCAAGCGGGGCATCGACCAGGCTGTCGAGCGCGTCGTCGAGGCCATCGCGCAGAACGCGCGTGACATCGAGACGCAGGACGAGATCGCGCACGTCGCGTCGATCTCGGCCAACAACGACGCCGACATCGGACGGGTCATCGCCGAGGCGATGGACAAGGTCGGCAAGGACGGCGTGATCACCGTCGAGGAGAGCCAGACCTTCGGACTCGAGCTCGACTTCGTCGAGGGCATGCAGTTCGACAAGGGCTACATCTCGCCGTACATGGTGACCGACACCGAGCGGATGGAGGCGGTCTTCGAGGACCCCTACATCCTGATCGCCAACCAGAAGATCAGCGCGGTGGCGGACCTGCTGCCCGTGCTCGAGAAGGTCATGCAGGCCGGCCGCCCGCTGATCATCGTGGCCGAGGACCTCGAGGGCGAGGCCCTGGCGACGCTGGTCGTCAACAAGATCCGCGGGACGTTCCAGTCCGCTGCGGTCAAGGCGCCCGGGTTCGGTGACCGCCGCAAGGCCATGCTGCAGGACATCGCGATCCTGACCGGTGGCCAGGTCATCTCCGAGGACGTCGGCCTGAAGCTGGACGGTGTCACGCTGGACCTGCTGGGTCGTGCCCGCAAGGTGACCATCACCAAGGACAACACGACCATCGTCGAGGGCTCCGGTGCCGACGACGACATCCAGGGCCGCATCCGCCAGATCAAGAACGAGATCGAGAACACCGACTCGGACTGGGACCGCGAGAAGCTCCAGGAGCGCCTCGCGAAGCTTTCCGGCGGCGTCGCGGTCGTCAAGGTCGGCGCTGCGACCGAGGTCGAGCTCAAGGAGAAGAAGCACCGCATCGAGGACGCGCTGTCCGCGACGCGGGCCGCGGTCGAGGAGGGCATCGTCGCCGGCGGTGGCGTGTCCCTGCTGCAGGCCGGGAGCGCGCTCGAGAAGCTCGACCTCGAGGGCGACCAGCGGACCGGCGCCGACATCGTGCGCAAGTCGCTGTCGTCCCCGCTGTACTGGATCGCCGCGAACGCCGGCTACGAGGGCAGCGTCGTGGTCGAGAAGGTCCGCGGCCTGAACCCTGGAGAGGGCCTCAACGCCCTGACCGGCGAGTACGGTGACATGCTGCGGTTCGGTGTCCCCGACCCGGCGAAGGTCACCCGGTCGGCGCTGCAGAACGCCGCGAGCATCGCCAGTCTGCTGCTGACCACCGAGACCATCATCGCCGACAAGCCCGAGCCGAAGGACGACGCCGCCGGTGGCGGTCACGAACACGGCATGGGCGACATGGGAGGCATGGGCTTCTAGTCCAGCCCCGCACAGCACCACACGAACACGGAACGGGCGGCCGCATCGGCCGCCCGTTCCGCTGCGTGCGCGGGGCCGCTCCCACCGCTGCGCGCGCCCACGGAGCTGACCCCTGGGTTCGCCCGATCCGGTGCTCCGGGCGGCCATCCGTCTGAGTTACCATGGCGCGCACGGCGGTGCCCGCTCCGCCGGCGTTCTGTAGCCCTGCACGAGGAGCCGCATCATCGGGTCGATCGACAACGACGCGGCGATGACCGGCGACGGCGCGCACGCGGATCAACAGGCATCGGTGACGAATCCCGATGACCTGCTCGTCGCCGCTGTCGAGCTCGTGGCCGACACCGTCGACGCGAGTGCACCGCGTGCGATGCGCAAGCGGCTGCTGTCAGGGCTCGTCGACGACCTCGGCATGGAGGCGGCCATGCTGTGGGCGCCACTGGAGCGGGACGAAGGGCTCGCGCTGCTCGACAACGTTGGTCTGTCGGGTGAGCTGACCGAGCTGCTGGCCGCGTGGCCCGCGGAGTCCACGGCGGACCGGATCGCGCGCTCGGTCCCGCGGCCCGCCGACGGCCTCGCCGTCAGCCACGCACCTGTGCCCGGCCTGAAGCAGACGCTGTACGTCATGGCGCTGCCCGAACCTGCCACCGAGCTGCTGGGCGTGCTGGCGCGTCGGCCCATCGACGCTGCGTTCACCCGGCTGCTCGCAGCCCTCGGACGCGCCTACGCGTCGGCGGTGCGCCACGTGGCGCTGCTACAGGACAACCAACGCATCGTCGACTCCCTGGTCGACGACCTGCGACCAGGCGACGTGCTGCTGCCCGACGGGTACGCGGTCGGCCACCTGTACCGGTCGGCCACGGCGAACGTGGCCATCGGCGGTGATCTGTACGACTGGTTCTGCACGGACCGCGGGGACCTCGGTGTCGCGATCGGGGACGTGTCCGGCAAGGGGATGCAGGCCGCCAGCCGTGCTGCGATGGCGGTGCACTCGCTGCGCGCCCTGGCGCTGCCCGGCGCCGCGCCGCACGTCATGGCGCAGATGCTCAACACCATCGTCGGCGGGCAGTCCGACGCCGAGAGCTTCGTCACCCTGATCTACCTGCGGATCGAGCCCGACACCGCCAGGACCGAGTTCGTGCTCGCCGGGCATCCGCCGCCGGTCCTGTTGCGCGGCACGTCGGCCGAGGTCGTCGACGCGCCGGCCGACCTGCCTCTCGGCATCGACGGCACGGGCACCTTCGCCGTCCACCAGATGCAGTTGGAACCCGGTGACAGGGTCGTGCTCTACACGGACGGCGTCACTGAGGCCCGCTCGGCCGAGGACGGGTCGCTGCTCGGTGTGACCGGCCTGACCGCCCTGCTGCGGGACGCCGTCGGCCGCACGCCGCAGGAGGTCGCGGACGCCGTCTGGGCGGGCGTCCAGGCGTTCACCGGCGGTGACACGACCGATGACTGCGCCGTGCTGGTGCTCGGCCGCGACTGACCGGTCAGCGTCGGTAGCGGCGCAGCCAGTCGACGAACGACGTGAGGCCCTGCTCCATCGTCACCTGTGGGGTGAAGCCGACGTGGTGGGCCAGTGCTTGGACGTCGGCGTGCGTCGCCCGTACCTCGCCGGCCTGCTCGTCGCCGTGCCGTCGGATCGCGGTCCGTCCGGTGATGCGTTCCAGCAGGTCGATCAGATGTGACACCGTCGTCGGTCGGCCACGGCCGACGTTGAACACCCGCGCCGGGGCCCGATCCACATCCTGTGTGGCCGCTGCTGCACGCGCCACCCGTACGATCGACTCGACGACGTCGTCGACGTACGTGAAGTCGCGGCGCGCGTCGCCCGCGCCGTGGACGGTCAGCGGGCGGCCGTCGAGCATGGCTTCGGCGAACCGGTAGTACGCCATGTCCGGACGCCCCCAGGCCCCGTAGACGGTGAACAGGCGCAGCCCCGTCGTCCGCAGACCGTACGCGTCGCCGTACGCGTGGGCCAGCAACTCCTCGGCGCGTTTGGTCGCCGCATACACACTGGCAGGACGGGCTGCCGGGTCGCCTTCGTCGAACGGGGTGCGCGCCGAGCTGCCGTACACCGAGCTCGACGATGCGTACACCAGATGACGTACGTCGTGCCGGCGGCAGTGCTCGATGACGTTGGTGAAGCCGACCACGTTCGTGGCGGCGTAGCCGACGGGGTCGCGCAGCGACGCCCTGACCCCCGTACGGGCCGCGAGATGGACGACGTGGGTGGGCCGGTGGCGCTCGAACATGTGCGTCAGCGTCGCCTCGTCAGCGATGTCGGCCTTGGCGAACACGAACGCTGGGTCGTCGATCAACTGCGCGAGACGATCGTGCGTCAGGAGCGGGTCGTAGGTGTGGCTGAGGTCGTCGATGCCCACGACCGACTGCCCGTCGGTCAGCAGCCGGGACGTGAGGTGGTACCCGATGAACCCGGCGGCGCCCGTGACCAACCAGGTGGTCACGGCTGGCGCCGCCGCGCACTGGTACGCCGGCCGTGGCGCGGGTGCTGGTCCGGCGCGCGGTCACGAGGCCCGGTCGTCGTTCTCAGCGAACCACGGCAGGGTGCGTTCCAGGCCGTCGCGCAGCGAGATCGCCGGTTCCCAGTCGAGCACCTTGCGCGCCAGCGCGATGTCGGGGCGGCGCACGGTCGGATCGTCGATCGGGCGCGGATGGAACGCGATGCCCGGATGGTTGCCCACCACGTCCTGGATCATCTCGGCGAGCTCGAGGATCGTGTGTTCCTCCGGGTTGCCGATGTTGACGGGGCCGACCTCGTCGGACACCAGCAGCCGCAGCAGGCCCTCGACCTCGTCGTCGACGTAGCACAGCGACCGCGTCTGCGAACCGTCGCCGTGCACCGGCAGCGGTTCGTTGCGCAGCGCGGCGGCGAAGAACGCCGGCACGGCGCGACCGTCCTCGACGCGCATCCTGGGGCCGTAGGTGTTGTGCGCCATGACACCGGAACCGGCCCAGAAGTTCTCGCGTCCGGGAACGCAGAAGTCGTAGACGATGTCGGTTGCCGGGATCTCCTGGATGGCGGTCACGCGCGCCCAGACCAGATCGCCGTGTCGGCGCGCGTTCAGCCGTTGCGTGGTACCGTCCGCCCACCCCAACGGACTCCACGGATCGACGTTGCACACGGTCAGGCGCCAGAACGGGTACCGGCGGTCTCCGGTGCGCTGGCGAGCCGTGGTCTCGAACCGGCCCACCGACGGCACGATGCCGTACCTTGCGAGCGCGACGATCAGGTCATCCTTCAGCCGGGTGGATGTCGTCGAGAACTCATGGCGTTGTTGCTGGATCTTGGATCCGGAGTGGACGCCGTCGCCTTCGCGGTAGCCCTCCAAGAACCAGGCGAGTCGCTCGAGCGGTAGCCCGAGGATCCAGCCCGGCATCGCCTTGTCGTCGGTAGGGAAGTCCAGGTGCTCGAGCAGACACAGCAGCAGCTCGGCGTGGACGAAGATGGCGGCAGGTCGGTCGTCCGAGCCGACGGCGTCGACGACGTGAAGGTTCAGATCCCGTTCAAACACCTTGCGTGCGCGCCCGCGCAGGTCGGCGTCATTGCCGGGGATCGTCACGCAGGCATTCTTGCCGCGCTTGCGGTACAAGGCACCTGCGGCCGTGTACAGACCGAGCAGCCAGAGGAACTCATCGGTGACGGCGACACGCGACGGCATCAGCGCACGCGTCCCGCCCCCGGCGAGTCGGACGTACGCGTCCGCCGGAATCGGCATGCTCAGGTGCTCCAGGGCACCGAGCGGCGCCTCGTCCTGCTTGCGCCACCGGTTGACGGTGTTCCAGCACTGCTGCCGCGGTCGTCCGCGACTGACCAGTGCGGGCGCGAGCTCGTGGCGGCGCGCGAACACCGCGTCACCGATTCCTGGCGCGCGAACCATCAGATCCCACGGATCGCGCCCAGCGGATCGCCACATCTGGGTCATGTCGACCCCGGTGCGGTCCCGTGCGGGGACCTCGACCCGGGAGGCGATCGCGATGTGGTCACCGACCCGCAGCTCATCGACCGTGCGCGCGACGGGGCGGCCGTCAGAACCCTCTGCGAACAAGCTGTGATCGCCGGTCACGCGTATGCTGCGGCCGTAGCGGGTCCGGACCTCGTAGCAGCGCGCACCGGTCGGATGGCCCTCGAGCGCGATGGCTTCGGAGGCCGCCACAGTGCCGTCAGCATCGAACGCCGGCACCGCATACCCAACGAGGTCGACACGATCGCCAACGCGTGAGGCCAGGGCGCCGATCGGCTCACGTCGCAAAGCGGTGCCGTCGTCGTAGAGCACCTGCTCGTCGGCGAGGATCGAGTTGAAGATCCTCGCGATGCGGACCTTGACGCCGTGCTCGCGGTGGTAGGCCAGCGCCATCGCCTCGGCGAACCGCTTCGCCTCGTCGTACACGCCGCGCGGGCCGATGGGGTTGACGTTGCCCCAGTAGTCCTCGGGCTGGGGGGAGACCCGCGGGTCGCCGTACACCTCGGAGGTCGAGGCGAGCAGCAGACGTGCGTCCTTCGCACGCGCCAGCCCGAGTGCCTTGTGCGTGCCCAGGGATCCGACCTTCAGCGTCTGGATCGGCCACCGCAGGTAGTCGATCGGCGACGCGGGCGACGCGAAGTGCAGGATCGCATCGACGTCGCCCGGCACGTGAAGGAAGTCCGTGACGTCGTAGTACACCAGCCGCAGTGCCCCGCCACCGATCAGGTGGTCGAGGTTGCTCTTGCGTCCGGTGATGAAGTTGTCGATGGCAGTGACGTGTGCGCCGAGGGTCAGCAACCGCTCGCACAGGTGTGAGCCCAGGAAGCCGGCCGCGCCGAGCACGACCACACGACTGCCGCGAAGACCATGCACGTCCATCTGGAGCTCCCGCCGTCGGGTCCCGCAAGATTGCGGTGCAAGGGTACCGGGCCGCTACGCTTGCGTGATCCGTCGAGGTCGACACTGCGAGGTCTGCGTGCCCCTGTTCCCCAGCGCCGAGTGGATGCACGCGTTCTGCCGGCAGGTGACCATGCACCCCCGCGCCACAGAAGCGGCCGCCAACCTCGGCGGCGGGTACCGCTTCGTCATTGACCCGGCCGGCCCGCTGCGGGAGCGCCAGACCTATGCCATGGTCCTGGGCGTCGAGCAGGGCCAGGCTCGCGCGGAGCGGGTCGACGTGATCCACACTCCACGCGTGACGGTGCAGACCGACTACCATCACTGGCGGCAACTGCTCGAGGGGCGGCTGGACATCGGCCCGGCGATCCTGTTCCGACGCCTGCGCGTCGGCGGGGACATGGCCGCACTGGTCGGTTCGAGCGGCGACGTCGACGTCCTGGTCGACGCGTTGCGCGGGGTCGACACGGTGTGGCTGGATGCCGTGCGGTGAAGCGGCGCACTGGAGGGCGCCGGTGGGCAGCACGGCCCTCGTCGTGGCGCAGCCCGCGCGACGCGGATCGGCGCGGCGAGGCATCATGAGCACCTGTCGTGTCGGCCGCAGCCGGGTCGACGAAAGATCCACACATGCGACGTGACGACACTGCGCTGACCGCCACCATCCCCGACGATCGGCGCGACCACCCCCAACGACACCGTGAGCCGCGCGTGGGTCGCGCCGTGCTCATCTTCGCCCTCGTCGTGATCGTCGAGTTCATCGTGGTGCTCGGCATTGCGGCGTGGGCGCTGGCCGGTGCGAGGACCGAGCTCGTCGAGGGCCGCCGACATGCTGCCGACGGTCGGCAGGCGCTCGAGCGCTTCGACCTCGTCGCCGCGCAGGAGTCCTTCGTGGCCGCGCAGCAGCGGTTCGCAGCAGGACGTGCCGGTCTGGACAACCCTGCGGTGGGCGTGCTCAAGATCATCCCGTTCATCGGCCCCAACCTGCGGACGACCCAGGCGTTGGCGGTGTCCGGGGATCTGGTGGCGGCGTCCGCATCGGACGTGCTCGCCGAGATCAACAGCCAGCCTCGCGGGCTGGCGGCGTACGTGCCCTCCGGCGGCCGGTTCCCGGTCCGGCAGATCGCCGATCTCGGCGCGGTCGCAGCGTCGGCCCAGCAGCAGCTCGCCGACGCCGTGTCGACGGTCGACGCCGCACCGCGCGATGGCCTCGTGGGGCCGGTCGCCGACGCGCGTCAACAGTTCGAGGAGCAGGTCGTCTACGCCCGCGACATGGTCGGGACAGCCGCGCAGGCCAGCCGCGCGCTGTCGTCGTTCCTCG
>DASUUK010000105.1 GCA_036374135.1 Euzebyales bacterium | reverse complement strand
CTTCTCACGGGGTGCCCCTCTTGCACACGGACCGCGCCCGCCGCGGCCCTCGTGATCGCCAACCAAACCACGGGGCGTCATCAGTTGACAAGTGGCGAACGGGCACGGCGCGGGACCGGCCATCGGGGCGGCGCGGCCCCGATGGCCGCACCCAAGGCAGTTCGAGCCACCGGTGGCACCCCGACACCGCGGCCGACCCGGACCTCGTGGACGTGCGACTGACCGCACAGGAGAGCCGCATCCACCTGTGCGACGGCCGCGCCACCGGGATGTGGACACTCAACGGCAGCGTGCCGGCCCGATCGAGCACGCCGAGCAGATCATGCCGGCCGCACCGGGTCGTAGCGGCGCTGCCGGTGTCACGACGATCCGGCCGGACGCATCAGGCCCGGTCAGTCGGTGACCACGAGCGTCCCGCGCATCCCGGCGTCGTAGTGCCCCGGCTGGTGGCAGCCGTAGATGAGCTCACCGGCCGATGAGAAGGTCCAGGTCAGCGTCTTCGTCTCACCAGGCTGCAGCGCAAATGCGTTCGGCTCGTCATGCATCACCATCTCGCCCTCCGAACGCATCGCCTCCATCTCCGCCTCATGCTCCTCCTGCGTGTGCTCATCCCCGATGACGAACTCGTGGACCGCCTCGCCGACGTTGGTGACGTTGAAGGTCACGGTCTCGCCCTCGGCCACTTCGATCGTGTCCGGCTCGAAGCTGAAGCCACCCTCCTCCTGCGCCTCGACATCGACCGTGCGGTCGGCGTCGGCCGGGTCGGCGGGCTCACCGAACGCGAACGATCCTGCGTGCTCATCTGCCTCGGCGTCCTCGTCGTGCGCCATCTCAGACGACTCCTGCGCCATCTCGGACGACTCCATCGCCGTCTCCGACGCGACGTCAGGCGAGGAACCGTCATCAGGCGCGGTGGATTCCGCTCCACCGCAGCCCGCGAGCAGCAGCAGCAGCGCACCGCCGAACGACACCATCCGCTGGACCATCGTGGACCTCCAACCCGTCCGCTTGTCCTTCGACCCTGCGCCGATCAACCCGCTCGATCAAGGGCCGAGGACTCTTCACTGCGGGGCGATCAGCCCCTCCGACACGACACGTGCCCCGGTCGGACCGTCCCAACCGGGGCACATTGTGACACTGGGCCCCGTCCGGCGCGAGCGCGCCGAGCACCATGCCGCTGCGGTACGCCGCGAGCACCCGGAGAACGAGCCAGTAGATGGCCGTTGCGACCGCCAGAACCGGTCAGCCGACCGCAGGCTGAACCCTTCCACATGTGCGCTACCCACTACTTTACGTAGTGCTACGAGGTCCATGACTCATCTGAGCTAGTTGCCCCTTTCACCCCGTGCGGGTCGGCAGTACGCTCCAGTCGTCGAGCTGACGAGGAGACGCCGGGGGCACCTCGGATCCTCCGGCCAGGGGTCGTGCCGAGGGGGCCGCGATGAGCCGATGCACCACAACCGTCCGCAGTCTCGCGATCGCAGCTGCGCTGGCACTGCTGGCGACGCTCACCGTCGCCGGATCCGTCAGCGCGCAACGCGCGCCACAGGAGCCGCCGGAGATCGGGTTCCAAGGCGAGACGGGGATCCCGCGGACGTCGACCGACGGGGGCCTGCGCGAGCGCCGTCGGCGCAACAGGAGAGACTGGCGGCGGACCCCGACGCGCAGGTGCGGTGGAACGAGTTCGGAACGCCCCAGTCGCTGATCAACTACGAGGGGTTCCTGTCAGCCCGCCTGGATGGAGACGGCGAGAACGTCGCGCGGACGTGGCTGCGCGACAACGCCGCACTGTTCCAGCTGACGCCGGCCGCCGTGAACGACCTGACGCTCGTGCGGTCGACGCCACTCGGCGACGGTCGTGCCGTGCTGCTGACACAGCGGATCGACGGCCTGCCGGTGGCGGGCGGCGGACTGGTGTCGCTCGCGATCGTCGACGGGCGCGTGGCGTACGTCTCGTCGTCGATCGTCGGCGACCGTGGTGCGGTCGCATCCCCGTCGGTGACGGCTGAGCGCGCCGTGCGTGCCGCGGCTGCGGACGTCGGACGGCGGGTGGCGGCGGACCAGATCACGCGGCAGGGCACGGTCCGCGGCTGGGAGCGGCTCGCGGTCGACGGTTTCACGCATCCGGCCAGCGCGAGGCAGGTGGCTCTGCCACTGCCGCAGGGCGGCGTGGTGCCCGCGTACGAGACGTTCATCCTCGACAACTCCGCACCCTCGCGTTCACGCATGTGATCAACGCGCGGACCGGTCAGGTCGTGCTGCGCTACAACGAGGTCGACTACGCCGGCGAGCCGAAGTGGGAGCAGTTCCCCGCGTACCCCGGCCTCAACTACTCGAGCACCGACACCCGTGAGAAGTGGTGCTGGGAACCGGCACCCGACTGCGAGCGCGTGATCGCGCAGGATCCGGGCGCCACGCCGGTGGCCTGGGACGTCGATCCCACGAAGGGTCCGGCGACGCACACCACGCTGGGCAACAACGCGCGGAGCTACGAGAACTGGGACAACGCCAACCCGTTCTCGGTCGGCCGTCAGCCCGCGCAACGTCGCCTGCAGCGCGACTACCAGTACCCCTGGACCAACCAGTGGTACGAGCAGGGCTGCAGTCCCGACGTCTACAGATCCGGCGCCGAGAACGACATCGACGCCGCGACGTCGAACCTGTTCGCCGGCCACAACCAGATGCACGACTGGTCGTACCGCCTGGGGTTCACCGAGACGACGTGGAACGCGCAGGTGTCGAACTTCGAGCGTGGTGAGGACGACAGCGACCCCGAGCAGGGCAACGCTCAGGCCGGGGCGCGGGTGGGCGTGCGTGACAACGCGAACCAGATCACGCCGCCCGACGGCCAGGCGCCGATCACGAACATGTACCTGTGGCAGCCGATCGCCGGGGCGTTCTACGCGCCGTGCGTCGACGGTGACTTCGACATGACGGTCATCGGCCACGAGTACACGCACATGATCTCCAACCGGATGGTGGCCGGCCCCGACGACCGGCTCCGGGGGCTGCAAGCCAACGCCATGGGCGAGAGCTGGTCCGACCTGACGGCCATGGAGGTCCTCAACGAGTATGGCTGGCTGCCGGTCGCCGACGAGAGCCCCTACACGATCGGCGCCTACGTGACCCAGGACCCCGTCGCCGGCATCCGCAACTTCAACATGAGCGACAGTCCGCTGAACTTCAGTGACGTCGGCTACGACGTCACAGGCCCGCAGGTGCATGCCGACGGGGAGATCTGGAGCGCGACGAACTTCGACATCCGCCGCGACATGATCGCCCGGTACGGTGCGGGGTCGGCAGGCGACCAGCGCGCGTGTGCCGACGGGCAGACGCCGGTCGGTCAGTGCCCGGGCAACCGCCGGTGGGTGCAGCTGGTGTTCGATGCGTGGCTGTTGATGCCCGCCACAACGACCATGCTGGACGCGCGCGACGCGATGCTCGCCGCGGACGCTGTCCGCTTCGGCGGAGCCAACGCCGACCTGCTGTGGAACGCGTTCGCGCGCCGCGGCATGGGTGACGCGGCCATCGCGACCAGCGGCAACGATGCTGAGCCCGTTCCGAGCTTCGCGTCGCCGTTCGCCGACGAGGCGACCGTGACGTTCACAGCAAACGACGCGAGCGGCGGACCCGTCGCGGCCGAGCTCTACATCGGTCGATACGAGGCGCGCGCGACGCCGGTCGCCGACACGGACCCGGCGACCGAGCTGGGTGCGACGTTCGATCTGACCGCCGGGACCTACGCGTTCGTCGTCCGTGCTGACGGCTACGGCTCGACGCGCGGCACGGTCAGCGTGTCCGCGGGCCAGGTCCGCGACCTCACCGTCGAGGTGCGGGCCAACCTGGCATCGTCCCACCTGGGCGCGACCGCCTCCGGCGATGGCATCAACGCCGACAAGCTGATCGATGACACCGAGGCCACGAACTGGGCGGCGCTCGGAGAGCCGGTCGCCGGACAGCAGGTCACGGTGCGACTGGACCCGAGCCGGCCGTCGCACGTCATCCGGCGCGTGCAGGTCAGCGCGATGCTGCGCCCGGCCGACTCCGACGATCCGGGCGGTGACACCGGGGGACAGAGTCGCTTCTCGGCGCTGCGCCAGTTCGAGGTGTGGGCGTGCCAGGCCGGACCGACGGTCGACTGCACGCAGGACCAGGCGTTCACCAAGGTGTTCACGAGTCAAGCGGACGCCTTCCCGGCGATCGCGCCGCGGCCACGCGCACCGGATCTGATCATCCGCTCGTTCGCGATCCCGCGGACCCTTGCATCGGCCGTGCGGCTGGTCGTCGTCACCAACCAGTGCACCGGGACGCCCGACTACCAGGGTGAGCAGGACCAGGATCCATCGAACCCGACCGACTGCTCGACCGCCAGCAGCCAGGCGACCAACGTCCGTGCCGCCGAGCTGCAGGTGTTCGCGCGGTAGTCACCACACGCCGTTACCCCGACACCCACACATCCGTCAGGGTGTCGGGGTAATGTACCGGGCGTGCCCTTCGACCATGACCATCCCATCGATCCCGAGCGGGTCGCGGTCGCGCGCGAGCATGCGCTGACCGCGGATGACGGCGAGCGCGTCGCTGAGACGCTGCGGCTGCTGGCCGACCCCGTGCGGATCCGCATCGTGTCGGCGCTGGCCGAGGCCGATGAGCTCTGCGTCGGCGACCTGGCGCTGGCGCTGGACGTGAGCGACTCGTCGGTGTCGCACGGGTTGCGGTTGCTGCGCACGGCAGGCGTCGTGCGAAACCGTCGCGAGGGCCGCGTCATCTACTATCGATTGGCTGACCCGGTTGCCCACCGCGTGCTCAAACTGGTCGGGAACGGTGGCGCCAGCGACCTCGAGGGCGGGTGATCTGCCGTGCTGCCGGCGTTCCTTGCCTCGTTCACCGTCACCGCCGCCGCGGCATTGGCGACCGCGCTGTGCGTCGTGGTCGCCCGCCGGACGTCGCCGTACAGGTCGTCCGCGCCGCAACGCGTGCCCGTGCTCGGAGGCTGGGAGCCCGAGACCCACGCGTGGAGCCGGTTCCACGTGCGCTACTACCCCATGACGCTGCTGTTCATCGCCTTCGAGATGGAGATGATGTTCATGTATCCGTGGGCGGTCGTGTTCGTCGAGGAGGGCGTCAAGGCCCTCGCCGAGATGGGCATGTTCCTCGGGATCCTGTCGGTCGGCGTCGTCTACGGCTGGCGCGAGGGCGCGTTCCGATGGCAGTGACCCCCAACGAGGGCGAGCGGCAGCGAACCGACGTGGCCGTGGCGATCGCCGCAGGCGCCGGCGCGTGGGAGGCCACGCAGGAGCTGCGCGGTGTCCCCGGCGTGCGGGTGGTCACGACCCCGCGGCACGCGGCGGTGCTGCTGGTCGCCGGAACGATCGACGACGAGGACCGGGAGCCGCTCCAGCGGGTGCACGACCAGCTGCCGCACCCACGAGCGGTCGTGGCGTGGCGGCCGGCCGGCGCGGCGAGGGACGTGCCTGCACAGGTGGTCGACGAGGACCTGGACGCGGTGATCGCCCAGGTGCACCGATCACGATCGGTGGTCATCGCCGAGCCGGCGCGAGGCGCCCGGGACCTGCTGCCCGACACCGAGCCGAACGCGTGGCGGGGCGTCGGCCCGTTCGGGCAGGGCGGCGAGGGGATGATGGGCGGCACGCCGTACGGGCGGCCGATGACGATGACGGGCGACGACCGCGACGGGCTGGCGCTCGACCAGCTCGACCTGGTGCTCGGACCGTTCCTCGATCCCCTGCCCGGCCCGGTCACCCTGCACGTCACGCTGCAGGGCGACGTGCTGCAGGACGCCGAGCTGACCGTGCGGCGCGCCCGCGACGAATGGTTCGGCGAACCCGCCGACCCGGACCTGCGCACTGCACGCCGGCTGCTGCGCCGCACCGCCCACGGCCTGCACGTCGCCGGGCTCGACGCGCTGGCGTCCCGCGCCGCCGCGCTGGCCCGCACGGTGACCGACGACGCGGATCGCGCGCCGTTGGCGCGGGCAACCGCCGGGCTGTGTCGCCGCGTCCGCCGCAGCGGGCTGTTGTGGACCCTGCGCGGCGTTGGCACGATCGACGGGGGCGACGCGGCGCAGCGGTGGCGGCACCGGATCGCCACGCTGACCGCCGCGATCGACGGCTCGGTCTCGGGCGCCGCGCCGTCGGCCGAACCGTCGGCGGTCGAGGCCGCGGTCGTGGGCATGACGCTGACCGACGCGATGGCGACCCTGGCGAGCGTCGACGCGTTGCAGCCCGACGCCGTGGGAGTGCAGACGTGATGGACGCGGTCACCGTGGGCACGGGCCCCGCCGTGGTGCTGATCGCGAGTGTGCTCGCGATCGGCGCGTACCTGGTGGCGGTCGTCGACCGTGTGCTGTTCGCCCTGGTCGCCGGACGGCCGGTGCTGTGGTCGGTCGTCACGGGCCCGGCCCGGGAGGCCGCCGCCGTCGCGCGCCGGCAGCCGGTGACCACCGAGGCGCCCGACAGGATCCTCTGGGTGATGGCGCCGGCGGCCTACGCCGGGCTGGCCGCGATGGCGCTCAGCGTCGTTCCGCTGGGACCCGGGCTGGCCGTGGCCGACGTCCGTACCGGCATCGTCGTGTTCGGCGCCGCCGAGGCGTTGGCGATCGTTGCGATCTTCCTCCACGGGTGGGCGCCGAACTCCGCTCTGCCGCTGGTCGCGGGCTACCGCTTCGTCGGGGTCGCGCTGTCGTACGAACTGCTGAGCATGTTCGTCCTGATCGCCGCGGCGCTGCCGGCGGAGTCGCTGTCGATCGGCGCGATCGTGGCCTCGCAGGAACCGGTGTGGAACGTGGTCCGCCAGCCGCTCGGACTGCCGTTGTTCCTGATCGTCACGGCGGGCGTCACGTTCACCGGCCCGTTGGCCATCGTCGACAGCCCCGACCTGGCCGGCGGAGGCGCCGCCGAGGACAGCGGCGTGGTCCGGCTGGCGTGGGTCGGCGCACGCGCGGCGATGCTCGTCGCGTTCTCGGCCGCCGCGGCGGCCGTCTTCCTCGGCGGATGGCTGGGCCCGGTGCTGCCGCCCATCGTGTGGATGGCGCTCAAGACCGCCGCGGTGGCGGTGACCGTGCTCGCCAGTCGGCACCTGCTCGCGCGGGTCAGCCCTGAGCGCTTCGTCCACATCGCGTGGACCGTGCTGCTGCCCCTGGCGTTCGCGGATCTCGCGATCGCCGGGGTGGTGTCGCTGTGACGTCCGCCGCCTTCGCCGTCTTCTCGGCCGCCGCGATCTGGACCGGATGGCGGGTGTTCCGCACGGACTCGATGGTGCGCGCGTCGTTCCTGCTGCTCGCGTCGTTCCTCAACGTCGGCGCGCTCTGCGTGCTGCTGCTGGCCGAGTACCTGGGGACCGCGCTGCTGTTCATGATGACCGTCGAGATGGTCGTGATGGCGCTGTTCATGGTCATGTTCATGATGAACCCGGCAGGGCTCAACCCGATGAACATGGTGCACCAGCCCCGGTTCGCGATCGGCGCAGGGGTCGTCGCCACGCTCGGCCTCGGTGGCGTCGCGGTGGCCGGCGCATTCCCGGACGCGCCGGCCGCGCCGATCCCGGCGACAATCCGCGCGCTGGGCAGCGAGTTGCTGGGCGACTCGATGCTGGTGTTCGAGACCGCCGGCGTCACCTTGGTCGCGACGATGGTGTGCGCCGTGATGCTGTCATCTGCACGCGGCCGGTACGGCGACGACGACGGCGGCTCGGTCGCTCCACCGCTCGAACCGGATGGCGACCACCGTCCCGAGGACGATCTCGTCGACGACGGCGGCGGGCACGGCCACATGCACCACGGGGGGCACTGATGACCGCGCCGCAAGGCTTTCTGGGCCGTCGTGAGCCGAGCGTCGCTACGGCGGAGACGACGAGCTCTACGATCCGCCGAGCGGGGCGCGCACGATGACGCTGGTGACCGTGCTGCTGGTCGCCGCCGCGCTGATCGGCATCGGTGTCTGGGGCGCCCTGGCGCAGCAGACGTTCGTCATGATCATGATGGGCATCGAACTGATGGTGAACGGCGCGATCCTCGCCGGCGCCGGGGTCTGGGCCTACGCGGCCGGTGGTGTCCCCGAGGGGCAGGTGCTCGTGATCGTCGCCATGGCCGTTATGGCCGTCGAGATGGCGATCGGGTTCGCGCTCGTGGTCGCCGTCTACCGGACGCGTCAGGCCGACATGACCGAAGGCATCTCGACGTTGAAGGGCTGAGATGCTGCTCTCGATCATCTGGCTGCCCGCGCTGACGGGCCTCGCGCTCGGCGTGTGGCGTGGCGGATCGCGGCGCGCGCTCGGCATCGTGGCCTGCGCCGCACTGACGGTCACACTCGTGACCACCGCGTGGACGGCGTTGTGGCAGCCGTCGACGTCGCTCGGGTGGGGCGGGGGCTTGGTGCTGCGGCTCGGTGTCAGCGGCGTCAGCCGCCCTCTGATCGCGTTGGTCCCGCTGGTGGCGCTCGCCGTCGTCGCGTGGGCCGTAGCCCACGAGGACGCCGTTGGCCTGCCGCGGTTGCTCGGCCTGCTGGTCGCCTTCGTCGGCGCAATGGAGCTCGTGCTGCTCGCAGAGGATCTGCTGTCGCTGCTGATCGGCTGGGAACTGGTCGGCGCCGTCTCGTGGGCGTTGATCGCCCACGAGTGGCGCGGTGACGCGCCGGCGATGGCGGCACACGCGTTCAACGCCACGCGCGCCGGTGACCTCGGGCTGTTCGTCGCCGCGGGTGCCGCGTTCGCCGCCAGCGGTGGGTTGGCGTTCGCGGACCTGCCCGGGATGGAGGGGCCGGCCGCCCACGCCGTCGTCGCCGGTGTGCTGGTGGCGGCGGTGGCGAAGTCGGCGCAGGTCCCGTTCGCGCCGTGGCTGTTCTCGGCGATGGCCGGACCGTCGTCGGCGTCGGCGCTGCTGCACTCGGCGACCATGGTCGCCGCCGGCGCGTACCTGTTGGCCCGCCTGCATCCGGTGCTCGACACCGTCGGCTGGTTCGCTCCAACGACGATGGCCGTTGGCCTGCTGACCGCGCTCGCAGGCGGTGTCGTCGCCACCGTGCAGGACGACGCGAAGAAGCTGTTGGCAGCCTCGACGTCGGCCCAGTACGGGCTGATGCTCGTCGCCGTCGGCGCCGGCTACCCGACGATCGCGGTCGCCCACCTGATCGCACACGCGTTGTGCAAGGCCCTGCTGTTCCTGTCGGCCGGTGTCGCGATCGGCGCGACCGGGACGCGCGAACTGGCCCGCATGGGCCTTCGACGCAGCCTACCGGCGATGACGTGGCTGACCGCGTCGGGCACCATCGCGCTCGCCGCGGTGCCGCCGCTGGGCATGGCGTGGACCAAGGACGGCGTGGTCGCCGCCGCCGCGCACCACGGCACGTGGCTCGCCGTGGCCGTCATCGTCGCCGGCGGGCTCAGCGCCTACTACGCGGCCAGGTTCCAGCTGCTGGCGTACGGGACGCCGCGGGACCGCCGACACGTTGCGCTGCGCGATCGGCCGACCATGACCGAGCACATCGCGATCGGGCTGCTGGGAGCGCTCGGCCTGGCGCTCGGGCTGCTGTGGCTGCCCGCCGGCGGGCGCGCGCTGACTGCGGTCGTCGGCGGGGACCTGCCCACGCGGGCTCCATGGGAGCTGGCCGCGTCGCTGCTGGCCATCGCCGTGGCGAGCTACGCCGCGGTGGTCCTGCGTCGCCACGACCGGCTCGCCCACGCCGCGACCACGCCACGCGCCGACCGCGTCGCGACCTGGATCGGCCTGCCCGCGCTGACCCGCGTCGCCGTCGTGGACCCCACGTTGGCGGCCGCCGGAGCCGTGGCGCGCTTCGACGACGCGGTCATCGACGGCGCGGTGCGCGGGATCGCCGCCGTCGGACGCACCCTGAGCGGCCAACTGCGGCGCTCCGACGACCACGTGGTCGACGCCGGCGTGCGCGGCATCGCCACGTTCACCGCCTGGGCCGCGCGGGTGCTCGACCGCGTCGCCGAGCTGGGTGTCGACGGCACGGTCACCGGCCTGGCCCGCCTGATCGGCGTCGCGGGGCGTGACAGCCGCCGCGTCCAGACCGGACAGGCCCACACCTACTACGCGGCGATCGCGATCGGCACGCTCGTGCTGGTCGCCCTGACCGCGGCCTGGAGCATGTGAACCCGTGTTGACCCTGGCTATCTTCACGCCGCTGCTCGGCGCCATCACGCTGGTGGCGGTCCCGCGGTTGGACGAGCGCGCGTCGCGCCTGCTGACGGCGGTCGCGGCCGCCACACCGCTGGCACTGCTGTCTGGCGCGTGGCTGCGATTCGACTCAGGTGGCGACGCGCTGTTCCAGCAGGTCACCGACGTCGAGTGGATCCCGACTCTGGGCGTCGGTTGGCGCGTCGGCATCGACGGGATCGCGCTGGCGCTGGCACTGCTGACCGCGCTGTTGTTCATCGCCGCCGCCCTGTACCCCGTCGACCTGCGCGGGCGCCACCGGCAGTACCGGGCATGGCTGCTGTTCCTGCAGTTCGCGTCACTCGGGCTGTTCCTCACGATCGATCTGCTCGTCTTCTACGTGTTTTTCGACCTGAGCCTGGTCGGCATGTACTTCCTGATCGGCCGGTGGGGGCACGGCGACGCGCAGAAGTCGGCTCTGAAGTTCTTCCTCTACACGCTGGCCGGGTCGCTGGTGATGCTGCTCGGCTTCCTCGCGCTCTACCTGGGCACCGACCCGCTGACGTTCGACATGCGTGAGCTCATCGCGCAGCAGCCGCTGGCGGGTGGGGGCGCGCGGGCCGGGCTCGCGATGGCGGCGGTCCTGTTCGGGCTCGCCGTCAAGACCCCGCTCGTGCCCGTGCACACGTGGCTGCCGCCCGCCCATGTCGACGCGCCCGGCCCGGTGTCCGCCATCCTGGCCGGCGTGCTGTTGAAGATGGGCACCTTCGGAATGATCCGCATCCCGCTCGCGATGGCGCGTGAGACCTTCGCGGCCTTCGCGCTGCCCCTGGCGATCGTGGCGGTCGTCAGCATCGTCTACGGCGCACTCGTCGCGCTGGGTCAGATCGATCTCAAGCGCCGGATCGCGTACACGTCGGTCAACCACATGGGGTACGCGGTGCTGGGCGTCGCCGTCGCGGGGGCGGCGACCGGCCAGTCCGCCGCCAGGAGCCTGGCCATCACCGGGGCGGTGGTCGAGATGGTCGCCCACGGCCTGATCACGGGCGCGCTGTTCCTGCTGGCCGGGTCCATGTGGCAACGCACGGCCGACTACCGGCTCGACCACTACGGCGGGCTCGCGGGACCTGCGCCGCGGTTCGCCGGCGCGACCACCGTGGCCGCCTTCGCCAGCCTGGGGTTGCCCGGACTCGCCGGGTTCGTCGCCGAGTTCCAGATCTTCGTGGGAACCTTCGCGGTCTTCCCGGTCCTCGCCGCCATCGGGCTGCTCGGTGTGCTGATCACCGCGGCGCTGTTCCTGCAGCTGCTCCAGCAGTTGTTCTTCGGCGACACGCCCGATCGACTCACCGGCTTCGCCGACCTGGGCGCGCGCGAGGCAGCGGTGCTGGTCGGACTGCTGGCGCTCGTGGTGCTGATCGGCGTGTGGCCGACGTGGCTGCTCGATCTGGTGACGCCGACGTCGGGTCTGCTGCTCGAGATCAACGGAGCCGGGTGAGTCATGCGCGGCATGGGCGCGATGACGCCGGGCGACCTGGGGCCTGAGCTGGCACTGGTCGTCGGCGCCGCCGTGATCCTGCTGACCGCGATCTTCGTGCCACGGCGCCTCCAGTGGGTGACGACTCCGTTGGCCTGCGCCTGCGTCGGCGTCGCGGCGGTCTGGAGCGTGCGCCTCGCGATGACGGAGCCGCGGCTGGGGTTCATGGGCGACTGGGCGCTCGACCGGGTGACCACGGGCGCCGAGTTGACGATCCTCGCGGTCACCCTGGTGACGCTGGCGCTGGCACACCGCTGGATGCGCACCGACCCGCGCGCGGGCGAGCACCCGGCGATCGTGCTGTTCAGCGCCACCGGCGCCATGGTCCTTGCCGGCGCCGCCGACACGATGGAGATCGTGGTCGGCATGCTGCTCGTCTCGGTCACCGGGTACACGATGGCCGCGTACCACCGGGGATCGGCGGCCGCCGTCGAGGCCGGCATGAAGTACTTCCTGATCGGCGCGCTGACCAACGCTGTCCTGCTGATCGGCGTCGTGCTGCTGTTCGGCCTCACCGGTACGACCAGCCTCGCCGGGACGGCGGACGTGCTGTCGACCGGCGATCCGGATGCTGTCGTACTGCTGGCCGCCGTCGTGACCATCGGTGTCGGCCTGGCCTTCGAGATCGGCGCCACGCCCGCGCACGCCTGGGTGCCCGACGTCGCTCAGGGCGGCCCCGCCCCGGCCGCCGCGTTCCTGACCGTTGCCCCGAAGGTCGGCGCCGTCGTCGCGCTGTCACGGGTCATGCACGTGCTGCCGGACGCCGTCATCGACTGGCGTGTGTTCGTCGCCGTCCTCGCGGCGGCGACGATGACATTGGGCAACCTCGCCGCGCTGTGGCAGGACGACCTGCGTCGGCTGCTCGGCTGGTCCTCGGTGTCGCAGGCCGGATACGCACTGATGGCCGTGGTCGTGATGGAACGCAGTCCGACGGCGGCCGGCGCACTGGTGTACTTCCTGGCCGGGTACGCCGCGGCGAACGTCGCGGCGTTCGGCGTGGTCGTGGCGCTGCGCGGACGGACGCGGATCACCGACTACCGAGCGCTCGCGACGCGCCGTCCGGTGCTCACCGCGACGCTGGTCGTTGCGCTGCTGTCGTTGGTCGGCATCCCACCGTTGGCCGGCTTCGTGGGCAAGCTGACGCTGTTCACCGCGACCCTGCAGGGCGGGTACGGCTGGCTGGCCGTGCTCGCGGTGGTCAACACCGTCGTGTCGCTCTACTACTACCTGCGCGTCATCGGCCCGATGTACTTCGATGATCCCGCGGCTGACGAGCCCGCCCCGCTGCTGGGCGGCTGGGCGACCGCCGCAGCGGTGACCGCCGGCCTGGCCGTCGTCGCTGTCGGACTCGGCGCCGGGCCGCTGCTCGGTCCGCTGACGTCGGGCACGCTGCTGCCCTGACGACGACCGGGCGCAGCGCCGTGGAGCGGGGAGACTTCTCAACACCGAGCCGCGCACCTCTCCCCGACAACCCGTCCCCGTCCGCCAGCGGGGAGACTTCTCAACACCGAGCCGCGCAACTCTCCCCATGACAGGGCGCCGGCCGTTCGGTTGCGTTGGTACCGTCCACGCAACGCTGGTATCCGCGGCGTCGTCCCAGCGGATCGGTCGAGGAGTCGAAGGATGCGGACCCAGGTCGCGATCATCGGCGGCGGGCCGGCCGGCTCGCTGCTGTCGCTGCTGCTGCACGGCGCCGGCATCGACAGCGTCGTGCTCGAACGGCGCAGCCAGGCCTACGTGCTCTCGCGGATACGCGCCGGCGTGCTCGAGTACGGGACGTGTGACACCCTCCGCTCGGTTGGCCTGGGCGAGAGGATGGACAAGGAGGGGTTCCGCCACGAGGGCGTGAACCTGGCCTTCGGCGGGCGCACGGTGCGCATCGACTTCGCCGGCCTGGTCGACCGCTACGTCATGATCTACGGCCAGACCGAGGTCCAGCACGACCTCTACGACGCCATGGGCGAACGCGGCATCACGATCATCGACGACGCCGATGCCACGGCGATCCGCGGCGTCACGGGTGACGCGCCGTACGTCGAACTTGCTCGGGACGGGCAGACCGAACGCCTGGAGTGCGACTGGGTCGCAGGCTGCGACGGCCAGTACGGCGTGTCCCGCCGCGCCGTGCCCGCCAACGTCGTGTCCACCTTCGAGCGCGTCTATCCCTTCGGCTGGCTCGGCATCCTGTCGGAGACCCCACCGATCGACGATGAGCTCATCTACGCCCACCACCCCGACGGCTTCGCGCTCTGCTCCATGCGCCACGAGATGCTGTCGCGCTACTACGTGCAGTGCGCGGCCGACGCCGACCCCGGCGAGTGGTCCGACGACAGGTTCTGGACCGCGTTGACGACCCGGCTGCCCGACGACGCGGTCGCGAACCTGCAGACAGGGCCGTCGATCGAGAAGTCGGTCACCCCCCTGCGCAGCTTCGTCGCCGAACCCATGCGCCACGGCCGTCTGCTCCTCGCCGGCGACGCTGCCCACATCGTGCCGCCGACGGGCGCGAAGGGGCTCAACCTCGCCGTGTCCGACGTCGTGTACCTGGCCGACGCGCTGCGGGACTGGTACCACGACGGCTCGTCATCCGGCGTGGACGCGTACTCGGACAACGCGCTGCTGCGGGTCTGGAAGGCGGTGCGGTTCTCGTGGTGGATGACCACGATGATGCACCGTTTCCCCGCCGCCGACGACGCGTTCGACGAGCGCATCGCCGAGACCGAGCTCGCCTACCTGGAGGACTCTCGCGCTGCGCAGACCGCCTTCGCGGAGAACTACACGGGACTGCCCTACCGCCTGCCGTCGGACTGAGCTTGCACGCCCGCGCGTGTGACGAGAAGTTGAACGCAGCCATTGACGGGCTCACGCAGCAACTACTACGGTTTGTCATAGAGGGTGAACCGACCCGTGTGCGGCGCTGAGGGGGCACCACACGTGGCGGTCGACGATCGGCCGCAGGACGCTCCCGATCGGCTCCGTGCGCGGACAGTCGCAAAGGGGGTGGTCGCCGCTTCCGCAATCCGGGCGGTCCGCCGCGGCCGCCGTGTCGATCTCCCACAGGGGGACTGTGATGCACCTTCGCCCACGCCACCGCCTGCGCCGGCTTCCGTTGGCGCTGTTCACGCTCGTCCTGCTCGTCCTGCCACTGACGGCCGCGGCCCAGACCACGCCACGCGGACTCGAACGGGTCGGCGCGACCGACTACGACCTCGACTTCACGACCCGCAACACCGAGATCGAGATCCGCGACGACTTCATCTACGTCGGCAGCTTCAGCCCGCTCGACGAGAACGGCCAGTCGGCGTTCAAGGTCGCCGACGTGTCCGATCCCGCCAACCCGACGCTGGCGACCTACTTCATGTTGCCCGGCGCCGTGCTGGACACGAAGGTGAACGGCGACGTCGACCGCTGCGGGTACGGCGAGAACACGACCGGTGCGGACGACCCCGCCTGCAACACCGTGCTGGCCACTACGCAGGGTGCGCCCGACGACAACGACGGCGCCTGGTTGTTCGACATCCGCGATCCGGCGACGGCCGAACCGTGGGGCTACGACCCCGCCGCAGCGCTCGGTGATCAGGTCGCGTTCATCGACCGGGAGGGCGGATCCCACAACGGCTTCCTGTTCGGCGACTACGCGTTCCTCGGCGGCATCGACGAGGCCAGCTTCGAGATCTGGGACATCCGCCCGCTGTTCGGTGACACCCCCGCACCGCCCGAGCTGGTCGCGTGGTACTCGAACCTCGAGGACACCCGCTCGGTCCGCCCCGAGGTCGAGCGCGAAGAGTCCCATGACCTGTTCGTGCAGCGCGCCCCGGACGGTCGGATCTTCGCCTACGTCGCTGGCCCGCAGTTCTACGTCGTCGACGTGACCGACGTGGTCGAGGGCTCAACGACCGGCGACATCAGCGACCACCTGGTTGCGTTCAACAACTACATCAACGCAGACGGCACCGTCACGGTCGACGGCTACACGACCGGGTCCAACGGTCACTACGCCGAACCCACCGACGACGGCGCCTTCACGTACGTCGGTGACGAGATCCAGTGCGGCGACCCTGGGATCATCCACATCTTCGACACGGCGGACCTGCCCGCCGTGGGCGAGGAGCCCCGATTGGTGGAGGAGGTCGGCGTGCTCGACTGGCCGACGTCCAGCGCGAACCAGTGCTCGGACCGCAACGCCGACGACGCGAGTGGTGACCATCCGACCGGCAGCAACCGCAACGGTGAGACCACGAACTACGCGCGGACCGGGCACAACTTCCGGATCTACGGCGACATCATGACGCACGGGGCGTACTTCGACGGCCTGTACGTCTGGGACATCTCGGATCCGGCGAACCCGACGCTGCTGGCGCAGTACAAGGCCGCCGGCGGCCAGGAGTGCAGCGACAAGCGGCGCGAGACGCCGGAGGAGAAGCGGCTGTACCGGCTGTGCGGCTCGTTCTGGCAGGCGATCAGCGACGGCGATGCGGACGCGGTGCTGGCCGGTGAGCAGTACATCTACGGCTCCGACCGGTCAGGCGGCCTCGTCGTGCTGCGACTGCGCGGCTGACGTCCGGCCGGGACGGTGGCGGCGGGTCCGCGACGCCGTCCGCCGCCACCGTCCGATGCGACGTCCTCTCCGTGCCGATCCCGGTGCGGCCGGTCATCATCCGAGAGGGGAAGAACCATGCATAGACGGCAGGCAACGATCGCCGGCCTGATCCTGACGCTCGTGCTGGCGTTGATGCCGGCCGCCGCGAGCGGCCAGAGCCGGGAGGACAACAACGTCGGCGCTGGCGGCACACCGGGCACCGCAGAGAACCTCGAACTGGTCGGTCACGAGCCCCTGTTCGGCCGCGGCATGAACGCCGGCATTGCGCTGTACGGCGACTACGTCTACATCGGCAACCGCACAGACGGCTCCGACACCTGCGGGATCGGCGACCCTCGACGCGAAGAAGACCCCGACTCGTGCCCGCACGAACACCCCGGCGTGCTGATCGTCGACGCGTCCGATCCGACGGACCCCCAGGTCGTGGGCGAGATCGGACCACCGCTCGAGGGCAACGACGGCGAGACGTCGCGCGAGCTGCGCGTGTGGCCCGAGAGGGACCTGTTGATGGTGATGAACTTCACCTGCAGCGCGTTCATCCACGCCTGCTCGGGTACGCAGGTCACGCCCGAGATCCGCTTCTACGACCTCAGCGATCCCGTCAACCCCACGCTCATCTCGGGCTACGTGCCAACGACGGCGAACGGGCAGGTGCGCGCGCCCCACGAGATGTTCCTGTGGGTCGACCCTGACGATCCTGACCGTGCGCTGCTGTGGATCTCGCTGCCGACGATCTCGCTGGACTCCGACCGTCCCAACCTCATGATCGTCGACATCAGCGACGTGTCCGAGGGTGGCGACGCGCGACTGGTGGCGGAGGGGAACTGGAACCACCTGTTCCCGGGCACCGACGATCCGGCGTACGGGCCGCCGGACTGCGCGGTGTACAACTGCAACCTGGCGCTGCACTCGATGACGCCGTCGGGTCGACGGCACCCGGACGTACCTGGCGTACCTCGACGGGCACTTCCTGGTGCTCGACACGAGCGCGGTCGTCGGCGGTGTGGCCGACGGTGTGGTGCTCTCGCTCAATGACGACCTGCTCACGCCACCGGAGAATCGGCCGACGTGGGAGAATGCGAACCCGGCGCATTCGGCGGTACCCCTGCCCGGTCGGCCGTTCGCCCTCGTGACCGACGAGGTGTACGGCACCTTCACCGTGCCGAGCCATGGCTGCCCATGGGGATGGGTCCGCACGATCAACGTCGCGCAGCCACGTCGTCCCCACATCGTCGGGGAGTACCAGATCAGGCAGAACACCGAGGCGTTCTGCGAGACGCTCGCGCCGGACTCGCCAACGAACAGGCTGACCAGCTTCGCGTCGCACAACCCGACGCTGACCCGCAACCTGGCGTTCATCGCCTGGCACTCGGGGGGTCTGCAGGCGATCGACGTCTCCGGTCCCGCGAACCCGAAGCAGGCGGGATGGTTCTCACCGGAGCCGCTGACGTCGGTGGCCACCGAGGATCCCGCTCTGAGCCGCGGGCCGAACCAGGTGGTCGTGTGGAGCTTCCCGGTCATCTCCGAGGGGTTGGTCTACGTCGTGGACATCCGCAACGGGCTGTACATCCTGCGCTACACAGGCAAGCACGCACGGCAGGTCGACGCCGTCGAGTTCCTCGAGGGCGCGTCGAACCTCGGCGACGCCGCACGCATTGACATGAGCGCGCGTCCTCCGCAGCGCTGAGCCCGGCGACGCGAACGGGCCCGGGGTGCTCAGCTCCCCGGGCCCGATCTGCTCAGCTACGTGCTACGGGCAGACCCCGTCCTCGACGAAGATCTCGCAGTAGCTCTCGTCCATCTGGAAGATGTGCAGGCCCGAGTTGCGGTCGGACGCGAGGATGTACTCCTGACCGCCGATCTCGGTGACCGTCACACCCCAGAAGTTGGAGCCGTCGGGCGAGATCCAACGCCCGACCTCGGTGACGTTGTTGCCGTAGTAGTCGTCGACCGCGGGCGTCGCGGCCTCCCAGTCGGCCGCACCCGTCTCGTCCTCGGGCGGCTCGATGTCAGCGCCGGTGTTCAGCTCCACCACGCGCATGCCCAGCGAGTACCACGCGATGTACGCGACGTTCGGATCGTCGGGGTCGCCCTCGACGTTGTGCATCGTGAGGTCGCCGAAGCCCTCCGCGAACGCGGGGTCGTTGACCTGCGCCGGCGCGTAGTAGCCGAGCTCGTCCAGCGTTTCGCGGTCGAGCAGGTGGAAGTAGCCCCACCCGTCCCACTCGGCGGTGACGCTGACCGACTCACCGAGTGCGCCTACCGCCGGCAGTGCCGGGTTCTCGCCACCCGGGCAGTTGTCGGGGTCGTAGCCCTCGATGCCCAGCAGTTCGTAACCGACGGACCGTGCGACGAAGAGGAACGGGATGCCCGCCTCGGCGATCGGAGATACCGACGCCTCACATGGTGGGTCTCCGCCCTCGGAGTTGAACACGATGGCACCCTCGTAGCCCTCGGCCTCGGCCGTCTGCGCCTTCAGCGTGAAGGTGCAGCCACCGCGTTCGATCAACGCGATCGTCGCACCGTCGGGGTCGGGGATGTCGCCGCCGCACGCGGTGCCGACGTAGCGCACCTGTCCGACCAGACCGGTCTCATCGCTGATCTGCGGCACGTTGTCTCCCTGTGTGCCGTTGAACAGCGTGCCGGCGAACGTCCCCGACGTGATCTCGGCGACCACGCGGTACGGGTCGAAGTCCTCGTCACCCGCGAGGATCTGGCTGCTGTCGGCGTTGTAGACCGCGGCGTGCGCGTTGCCCTCAGGCGGGCTGAAGCCGTTGACGGGATCGGGGTCCGGGTAGGTCGAGTCGTCGACGAACATGGGGTTCGCGGGGTCGTTGACGTCGAGCGTCACGAAGCCGGCGTCCCAGTACGACACGACGGCTTGGAAGTCGCCGTCGCCGAGGTCCGTGACCCACACGTCGTGGTTGAACGACGCGGAGAAGGCGCCCGTGCCGTCGGACTGCTCGTCCTGCGCGTCGGGCCAGTCGGGCAGCCCGACCTCGGACAGCAGCTTCGGGGACTGCGGCTTGGTGATGTCGACGATGAAGACGTCCTGCAGTTCGTCGTCGTTGACACCGATCAGGTACGTGTTGTCACCGTCATGCCACGGATAGGTGTTGTGGACACCGAAGTCCAGGAAGTTGCGCTTCAGCGACCGCGGCTGCGTGGGGTCGGTGACGTCCCACAGGGCGATGCCGCCCTGGCCCTGCGTGCCGGACGGCACGGTGGTGCCGCACGGCTCCAGCGTATGGATGAGCACAGTCATCCCGTCGACCTCGACGGTCTTGACGTCGTTGACCCGCGTGTTCGGCGGCGACTTGACCATCGACACGGTGGTCGGGTTCTCCGGGTCCGAGATGTCGCTGATGTACACGCCCGATCGGTCACAGGTGGGCTCTTCGAAGGTGCCGACGTAGGCGTAGCCGCGCCCGTCGGCCCAGACGTCGGTGTAGCGTCCGTCGTCGACGCCGGCGAGCGTGTCCTGTCCGACCAGGCGCAGCCCGTAGTTCACATCCGGGTCGATGTGACCCTCGGCGTCGGAGTCGTGGCCGAAGTCGTGCAGCGCGTGCCTGCTGTCGTGCCTCGTGCCATCGTCCTCGCCGCCGGGATGTGCCAGTGCCAGGTTGCTCACGCCGAGCAACAGTGCGGCCAACGCCGCAACGATCGTCATGATGCGCCGATGCATGTTCCCCCCGGTTCGAGTCGATTTTCCGTCGCAGCGGCATGGCCCGGTGCCGCGCCGACCGGAGCATTCAATCAACGCTGGCGGGAGTTGACAAGAAGGTGACGACCGCGCCGCAAAGGGCGCGATCAGGGACGACCGTCGAGATGCACCGTCGTGCGCTGATCGACGACGTTCACGGGCGCCCGTTGACGCGCTCGGTGATGATCTCCTTGACGGCGTCCACGTCCTTCGGTGTCAGCACCGGCCACAGCAGCGTGTCGGTGCGCAGCTCGAGGCCCACGGCGCGCTCACCACGGCGGGCGTCGCGGTGGTACCAGTAGCGCGGCCAGGCGAACCCGTGCAGACGGAACTGCCGTCCACGGGTCAGCGGATGCTCGCGCACCTCGCGGATGCGGTCGTAGGGGATGCGGTGCCGACCGAACGGCAGGTAGTAGCCGCTGACAACGACGCCGTGCTGGTCCAGCGTGATCATGCGGTCGCGGTACAGGATGGGAGGGGTGCCGGGGCGCGCCGCCTCAGCCGCCTTGTGGGCCGCTGCCGAAGCCTTGTCGACGGCCGGCCGGGCGGGAGCCGTGCCCTGCCGCCACCCCTCCTCGACCCTGCCGGTGCCACGGTGCCATCGACGGCGCATCCGCTCGATCGGCACACCCAACGGTCCGGCCTCCAAGCGGGCCCACAACGCGCTCATGCGCGACAGCAATGCGTCCATGCACGCAGTATGCGCCGACCGGGCGCGGGGATCACCTCACGAGCACGGCGAGAACGAGCGCGACGAACGCGAAGATGTCCAGGGCGACGCGGGCCGTGTGCAGCCGGTGCCACGGTCGGCGGATCGCCCGCCACTCCTCCAGCGTGCCGTCGTGGGGGAACTGCTCGGTCCGACGGTTGCGCGGGACGTTGCCGATCAGCGTGGTCGCCAGCATGGCGATGAGCGCGACGGCGGCGAGCACCGCCGCGCCGAACCCGGGTTCACCGATCAGCAGCACGGCGGCGACGACGGTGACCGCGATCGTCGTCGTCATGACGAATGGCATGATCCTGCCGAGCCGACGGGTGAGCACCCGTTCCGCAGCGATCTGGGTCGGCAGCGGCAGCCGATCGAGGGCGGGGTGCGACACCGTCAGCGTGCTGAGTTCGTTGCCGGCGAGCAGCCCCGCGAGGACCGTCGCGAGGGTGAGGACGCCGACGGTCATCGCTGATCGTCCGGTGGCGAGGTGTCGACGTGTCCCTCCACGAGTCGCGCCAGCTTGCCCAGTGACATGGTCCACCCGAGCTCGTTGTCGGCCGGCGAGATGCCCGGAGGCAGGTCCTCGTGGACACCGACGATCTCGGTGTCGCCGTCCACATCCGCCAGCAGGTAGGTCACGGTCATCGGGCCCTGCATCGCGGGGTCGTCGGATTCGAACTCGATGCGTTGCACGACCTTGCGACCGGGCACCAACTCGACGAACGTGCCGTGATAGGAGTCGGTCCGCTCGCTGGTCTTTCCGGTGCCGATCGGGGCGTCATACGTCAGCGAGATGCGGAACGCGCCGCCCCGACGTGCATCGAACGCGTGCACGTGACTGGCCATCCCCTCGGGCACCATCCACCGCTCGACGGCCTCACCGTCGATCAGTGCACGGTAGACGTCAACCCGAGGGGCGCGGATCACGCGGGTGACGCGAGTGGTGGTCATCGCGGCACGTTACCTCACGACACGGTCGTCATCTGCCCGATGGGCGGGCACGGACGTGCATGCGCTCCCCGTCCGGACCGAACAGCGTGAGCAGCTCGACCGGCCCGGGTCCTGCGCTGCTCAACGCGTGCGGCACTCGGGTGTCGAACTCGGCGGCCTCGCCGGCGTCGAGCAGCAGATCATGCTCGCCGAGTTGCAGGCGCAGCCGGCCCGACAGCACGTACAGCCACTCATAGCCGGTATGGACCTGCAGCTCCGGCGCGGCGGCAGCGCGGTCCGCGCTCGGCGCCGGGATGACGATCTTGTATGCCTGCGGCGTGCCGTGGCTGCGTGTCAGTGGGTAGAACGTCCGGCCGTGACGGGTCAGCGGCCGCGTCCGGACCCGCGGGTCAGGCGCGGTCGGCGTGTCCACGAGCTCATCGAGCGGCACCCGGTACGTGCGCGCGAGCGGCAGGAGGTGCTCGAGCAGCGGCCGGCGCTGTCCCGACTCCAGGCGCGACAGCGTGCTGACCGAGATGCCGGTCGCCTCGGCGACCTGTTCGAGCGTGCGGTCCTGCTGTTGACGCAATGAGCGCAGTCGGGGTCCGATGGTCCGCAGCGTCGTTGTGACGTCGTCGTCCATCCAACCAGTCTCCTTCGGGCGAAGCCCACCGCGTGCTCGTCGAACCAGGCTCCATGACGTTTCTCGTCCGGCGGCGCCGGTCCACCGCGTGTCTCGTGGAACCAGGCCTCACGAAATTGCCATTCTGGCAAGCATAGTTGCACCGCCGACCGTCAGCGCGCAGAGTTGCCGAGGAGGTGATCGAACCATGACCGACGTGCCTGCGACCGAAGCGGTCTGCGACGAGATGTGCACCGTCGACGTGGCGGTCATCGGAGGCGGCACGGCCGGACTGAGCGGCGCCGTGACCCTCGCGCGATCCCGACGCAGCGTGCTGGTGATCGACGCCGAGCAGCCGCGCAACGCGACAGCCACCCACCTGCACAACTTCCTGACACGCGACGGCGCCGACCCGTCGCAGCTGCTGGCGATCGGCCGCGACGAGGTCCGCCGATTCGGCGGTCGGATCGTGATCGGCGCCGTGACGTCCGCGGCACGGCCCGGCGGGGACCGGTTCCGTTTGACGCTCGACGACGGGTCACTGGTGTCGGCGCGCCGGCTGCTGGTCGCGACGGGTCTGGTCGATGATCTGCCCCCGGTCCGCGGTCTGGCAGATCGGTGGGGTCGCGACGTGCTGTCGTGCCCCTACTGCCACGGCTGGGAGGTCCGCGACCAGACGATCGGCGTCCTGGCCACAACGCCGTCGGCGGACGCATCCGCCTTGTTGTGGCGTCAGCTGAGCGTCGATGTGGTGCTGTTCACCCACACCGCGCCGAGGCCCGACGATGCCGAGCGCGAGCGGCTGAACGCGCGCGGCGTGCGCATCGTCGACGGCCACGTCGCCGAGCTCGAGGTGCACGACGACCGGCTGACCGGCGTGCGGCTGGACGACGGACCGACGGTCGCATGCGACGTGCTCGCCGTCGCACCGACGTTCGCCGCCCGCGCGGACCTGCTCGTGGAGTTGGGACTGCCGACCGCCGACATGCAGATCGCTGACCATGTCATCGGGACGTTCGTGGCGGCGGACGACACGGGCGCGACGGACGTTCGTGGCGTGTGGGTTGCCGGCAACGTCGCCGACCCCCGTGCCACGCTGATCGGCTCGGCTGCCGCCGGCGTGAGGGCCGCCGCCGGAATCAACGCCGACCTGGTTGCCGAGGACACCGACCGGGCGCTGGACGGGCACCGCCTGCAGGCGCGCCACGCCGTCGTCGACGGTGACACCGCGGACAGCTACTGGGACAGGTTCCACGCCCAGCCGCACCCGCACTGGTCGGGCGGAGCGAACGCAACGCTGGTCCACGAGATGGCCGACGTGGCGCCCGGCACCGCGCTCGACCTCGGCTGCGGGGAGGGCGGAGATGCCATCTGGCTCGCACAGCGCGGCTGGAGGGTCACCGCGGTCGACATCTCGCGTGCCGTCCTCGACCGCGCGCGCGACCGGGCCGTCAGGGCCGACGTCGCCGAACGCATCACCTGGCTCCACCGCGACCTCGCGGACTGGCAGCCGACCGGGGCGTTCGACCTCGTGTCGATCCACTACCTGCACTCACCCGTCGACCTGCCGCGCAGCAGTATCCTGGGGACGGCGGCGGCCGCCGTCGCACCCGGCGGTGTCCTACTGATCGTCGGACACGTCGGTACACCGCCCGCGCACGCGCATCGCGGACCTGCCACCCGGTTCCCGACCCCCGACGAGGTCCTCGCCGACCTCGACGTTGACACTACGCACTGGCAGGTCGAGCGCGCAGCCATCATCCCCCGCGAGACCACGGACGACGCCGACCGCCCCCACGCCGGCACCGACGCCGTCGTCCGGATCCGTCGCACCTGACCCCCGCCGTGCTGCGGGCCTACGACGACAAGTACGACAGCGGTACGACGGCACGGGCGATGCACCGGATCCGGCTGATTGGATCCGGTGCATCGCGGACGGCGGCAGCCGTCAGCGCGCGAGTGCGACCTTCAACGCCTTCGTCTCGGCGGCGCGGCCGAACGTGTCGTAGGCGTCGATGATCTCGCCCAGTTGGAAGCGGTGCGTGACGAACTGCTCGGGGTGCAGCTTGCCCTGCGCGACCAGCTTGAGCAGCATCGCGGTCGTCGTGGCGCTGACCAGCCCTGTCGTGATCGACACGTCCTTGATCCACAGGTCCTGCAGCGCCAACTCTGCTGGTGCGCCGTGCACACCGACGTTGGCGACCGCGCCACCGGGACGGATGAGCTGCGTGCACATCTCGAAGGTGGCCGGCACGCCGACCGCCTCGATCGCCACGTCCACGCCCAGCCCGTCGGTCATCGCCATCACTGCGTCCCGCCATCCATCGCCCCCGCTGTCAACGCTGTCGGTGGCACCGAACGCCTCGGCGACCTCGCGTCGGTTGGCGTCCAGGTCAATGGCGACCACGCGCGACGCGCCGTACAACCCGACGGTCATGATCGCCGCAAGACCCACCGGTCCTGCGCCGACCACCGCGACGACGTCACCCGGCTTCACCCCACCGTTGCGGACACCGATCTCGAAACCCGTGGGCAGGATGTCCGACAGCATCAGCGCGGCCTCGTCGCCCACGCCGTCGGGCAGCTTGTACAGCGACGTGTCGGCGAAGGGCACCCGCACGTACTCGGCCTGCGTGCCGTCGATCAGGTGCCCGAGGATCCACCCGATCCCGGACGTGCCCTCGTCGGCGAGGCAGTGGGAGGGCAGCCGCTGCTGGCAGTAGGCGCACGACCCGCACGCATTGATGCACGAGATGATCACCCGGTCACCGACGGCCAGGCTGTTGACCGCCGACCCGACGTCGGTCACGGTGCCCACGCCCTCATGGCCGAGGACGCGGCCGTCCGTGACCGCCGGCACGTCGCCCTTGAGGATGTGCAGGTCGGTGCCGCAGATGGTCGTCGTGTCGACCTGCACGACTGCGTCGGTGGCCTGGGTGATCTGTGGGTCGGGGACCTCCTCCCAGGCCTTGCTGCCAGGTCCGTGGTAGACGAGCGCTCTCATACTTGATACTCCCGGTCGCTGAACTCGACCTCCTCATCCTGACCAACGAGTTGGCGGACCACAGGGACGAACGACCATGCCCACGACCCCGGTCGGCTCCCTACGGAGCGGGACCATGCGCACCATGGGCCGTATGCGGCTCTGCGAGCGCGCGCCGGGCTGAGCTCGACCTGCGGCGCGAGTGACGGGTCCACGTGGTGACGGATGCCGCCCTGCAGGGGTCCGCGACGCCCCTGATCCGGTGGAGGCGTGCGAGCTCATCGCCGAGCACGAGGCACCGTTCGTGGTCAACACCTCGGGCGAGACCCTGTACATCACCGGCACGCTGTGGAACGCGGTCGGGCGCCCCGACGGGGAGTGGTTGATCGACCAGGGTCAAGGTGGCGCGCCCGCCGCGCGTGAGGCCGAACGACGGGGCGGCTACACGATCTGGGGTCTGCATCCCTTCCTGAACCTGCGGCAACAGCCAGGGCGTCGACCTGGAGCCAGTCGTGAACCACGACTCGCTGATGCAACGCGTCATCGCCACCGTGGTCGTGCGGCAACCGATGACCGCGGATTCGTCATCCTTGGACCACGGTCATCGGGTGTTCCTCACGCCGGTGGGGAAGACTCGGCACATGGAGACGTGGGATGCGATCCGCGCACGGCGCAACGTCCGCGCGTACGACCATCGGCCGATCCGCGCCGCCGACCTCGACCGGGTGCTCGAGGCGGGACGGCGGGCGCCGTCGTCCCGTAATCGGCAGCGCTGGGACTTCGTGGTGTGTACGGACCGCGACCAGCTCCGGCAGCTCGCGGAGGTGTGGAGGGGCGCCGGACACGTTGCGGACTCGGCCGCGACCGTGGGGCTGGTCACGGACGCCTCGGGTGACTGGTCAGTCGCGTACGACCTCGGGCAGGCCACGATGTCGATGATGCTGGCCGCCGCCGACCTGGGCATCGGCAGCGGCCACGCTGCCGTCCACGACCAGGCGCTCGCACACCGCCTGCTGGGACTCCCCGACGATCGGCAGCTTGCGTGGCTGATCGCGTTCGGATACCCGGCCGGCCGCCCGTTGCGCCCCGTCGAGCAGCCCGATCGCAGGCCGTTCGACGACGTCGTCCACCGCGGCGGCTGGTAGCGACCGGGATCGATCGTCGACCGCTCGATCAACGGGTCCTGGTCACCCCAGAGCACGAGTACGGGCGAGCGCACAGGCGAAGGCCCGCAGAAACCGGGCGTTGTGCTCCACGCGCGGCGCGTTGACACGGAGCGTGCCGGTGTGACCGAAGATACTGCACCCGGGTCCGATCACCCTCACATCGACAGGTCCCGCGACGGGCAGCGAACATGCCGCCCGGGGGCGGTCAGGCGGCCGGCGCGATCGTGCCGGTCACAGCGGCCAGGTCGATCCGTCCGCCGCCGGAACCGGGCGCGGTGGCGCTGATCGCGACGGTGTCGCCGTCCTCGAGGAAGGTGCGCGTGGAGCCGTCAGCGAGCGTCAGGGGCTCGGTGCCGTTCCACGTGAGCTCGAGCAGCGAGCCGCGCTGATCGCGCTCTGGCCCGGACACGGTGCCGGATGCGTACAGGTCGCCCGTCCTCAGGCTGGCACCGTTGACGGTCATGTGCGCCAGTTGCTGTGCCGGCGTCCAGTACATCTGCGCGAACGGCGGTCGTGACACCACGTCGCCGTTCAGCCGGACCTCCAGCGTCAGATCGAGACCCCGGTCCTCGGCGCCACACAGGTAGTCCAGCACGGGCGGATCCTGCGACGGGGGCCGGACGCGTGCGGCGTCGAGCGCCGCCAGCGGCACGACCCACCGCGACACGCTGGTGGCGAACGACTTGCCCAGGTACGGACCCAGCGGCACGTACTCCCACGCCTGGATGTCCCGCGCGCTCCAGTCGTTGACCAGGACCACGCCGAACACGTGCTCGGCGAATGCGTCGACGCCGACGCGGGTCCCCAGTCGGCTGGGCGCACCAACGACGAAGCCGACCTCGGCCTCGATGTCGAGCCGCGTACTGGGCCCGAACGACGGCCGGTCAGCGCTCGGCGGCCGTGACTGGCCGCATGGCCGCACGATCGGCGTGCCGGACGCGACCACCGTGCCCGACCGTCCGTGGTACGCGACCGGCAGGTGACGCCAGTTCGGCTTGAGGGGCTCATCGTCGGGTCGGAACATGCGCCCGACGTTGCTCGCGTGGTGCAGCGAGGAGTAGTAATCGACGTAGTCGGCGACCGTGAACGGCAGCAGCATGGCCACGTCGTGGATGGGCGTCAGCAGTGGCTCGACCCGTCGCCGGTGGCGCTCGTCGGTCAGCAGATCGGTGACACGTCCCCGCACCTCGCCCCAGCGTCGCGGTCCCTGCGCCATGAACGGGTTGAGGGTCGCAGCGGCGAACGTCGGGTCGTCGAGCACAGCGGCGAGGTCGAGCACGTGGTCACCGATGCGCACGCCCGCGCGGGCCGGTCCGTCCGTCGGGGCGAAGACGCCGTACGGCAGGTTGTCGACGCCGAACCCGGAGTCGTCGGGCAGCGGCACCCACGTCGCCATGACGGTCCCTTCAGATCAGATCGAGTGCGGTGAGGTCGGCGACCGGGTCGGCGGTGCTGCACGAGCCGTACGCGACCAGGACGTCGCGCGTGGCCCGCGCGACGGGTTCGGTGACGGCGCGCGCTGCACCGACCAGCGAGCCGGCGTCGTCGATCGCGAGCACGCGGACGACGTCGGCGTCCGGCGCCCCCTGCACGGCACGGCTGACCGCCAGCAACAGGTTGAGGAACCCGTGGTGGTCGAAGCCGGTCAGCGGGTCACGATGGCGCACGGCGTGGTGCAGGCCGGCGGTCGCCTTGCAGGCCAGACCGGCGTCGACGGCCGCGACGACGAACGCCGCCAACTCCTCCTGCGTGGGGAACAGGTCGGCGCGCACCCCTCCGCACCGCACCTTGGCCCCGAGCCCGGCCGTCGCAACGGTCTGCAGTGCGTCGCGCCATCCCGGGGCGCGGGGCAGCTCGACGAACACCTGCGCGTCCACGGCGGCGAGTCGGGCGACCGCCGCCTGCACCTCGGCCGGACCGGCGCCGGGCGGCAGCGCGGCCTCGACGGTCTCCACGCGCACGCGGTCGTCGAACGCCACCTCGTCGAGGGCTGGTCGCAGCCCGTCGATGCCGGTGTCGCCGATGATGCCGACGCGGATCTCCTCGTCCTTCGCGAGGTGGGCCCGCAGTACGTCGAGCTGCGACGCGGGACACAGGAACCGGTGCGTCAGCACCGGATGCGCCGCTGCCACGTCATCGCGGTGGCGGTCCAGCGCGGCGGGCATCGGCAGCCGCGACGGCGGGAACAGCCCCGCGTCGTCCACCAAACTGGCATACAGGGCGGGTACTGACGACATCACGAGGCCGCCACCCGGTGCCCGCACGCACGCTCGACGGCCGCGACGATCGCGGCCCCGTCGCATGCCTCGACGACCGCGGCGATGTGACCGTCGGGGCGCACGACCAACGCCTCGCCCGCTGCGAGGTCGAGCACGTCGGCGAGCACCTTGCCGTGGTCGCCGGCCAGGTCGCCCAGCCGATGGCTGGTCACCGGGCATGCGACACCGGACACGTCGGGCCGCGCATCGTCAGCGTTGAGCAGCAGCACGAAGGCGTCGCCGAACAGCTCCCGCAGTCTGGTCACGCCGGGCTGCGCCGCCGGACGGCAGGGGGCGTCCGGGCACAGCACACCCGGCACGACCGGGCGCGCGACGGCCGCCTCGCGCGGAAAGTCGTCGGTTGGCCCCGCGGGGGTCGTCAGCGGCGAGTCGAGGTACCAGAACGGCTCGGCCAGCCTGCCCGAGTTCACCTGCGCACGCACGTCGGGGTCGTCGATCGCCTGCTCCAGCAGCGCGCGGCGACGGGCCCACTGCCGCTCGTCCTGCGGTGCCAGGAAGCGCATCGTCTCACCCGTCACGCGGATGTTCTCGACACCGGCCGCGTGGCGTTCGACGTCGTAGCTGTCGAGCAGGTCGTCACCGGCCCAGCCGCGCAGCGCGAATGCGAGCTTCCATGCCGCGTTGTCGGCGTCCTGGGCGCCGGAGTTGAGCCCGCGGGCGCCGAACGGTGACATCAGGTGGGCGGCGTCACCTGCGAGCAGCACGCGACCCACGCGGTAGGTCGGCACGATGCGTTGGTGGAAGCGGTACACCGACACCCAGTCGATGTCGTAGTCGGCGTCACCGGCGATCCTACGGATGCGCCGGTCCAGCTCACCGGATGACTGAGCGTGGTCGAGGTCGAAGTCGGCGGGGACCTGCCAGTCGATGCGCCACAGCGAGTGCGGCTGCGGATGGACGAGCACCTGTCGGCCAGGGTTCCACTCGGGGTCGAAGTAGAAGCGCCGTTCGGTCGGGAACGGCAGGTCGGCGCGGATGTCGGCGATCAGGAACTGCTCGGTGAACGAGTGGCCCTCGAAGGGCAGCCCGAGGAGCTTGCGGACGGCACTGTGGGCGCCGTCGCACCCCAGCAGGTATGCCCCGCCGACCGTCGCCGATCCCGCGCCACGGGCGACGTCGACCGACACGCCGGCGTCGTCCTGCGACAAACCGATGACCCGGGTATCGAACCGCACCTCGATCAGCGGCTCCGCGTCGACCTGCGCGAACAGCAGGTCCTCCAGCGTGCTCTGGCTGAGGTTGATGAACGGCGGGAACGCGCTCTGCCCGACCTGTGGGAACGTGATCTCGAACAACTGGTGGTCGCGGTAGAACGTGAGCCCGTGGTACCAGGTGACGCCCTCGTCGACGGCAGAACGGGCGACGCCGACCCGGTCGAGGATGTCGAGCACGTCGCGTTGGAAGCAGATCGCCTTCGACCCGATCGCCTCACGCGACGGCTTGACCTCCAGCAGCACGCTGGGCACGCCCCACCGCGCCAGGAGCAGCGCAGCGATCATGCCGACCGGCCCGGCACCGGCGATCACGACGCGATCGTCGGCTCCGTCCCGCTGGTGCGTGGTCATCGGTCAGCCCTGCAGCTGCGTCCAGACCTCGCGGTCGCGCTCAGCCGTCCAGATGCGCGGACGCTCGATGCCATCGAGCTCGTCCCACAGGCGCGCGACGTCGAAGGGCATGCAGTGCTCGAA
The DNA here is from genome assembly GCA_036374135.1 of Euzebyales bacterium. Lineage (NCBI taxonomy): Bacteria > Bacillati > Actinomycetota > Nitriliruptoria > Euzebyales > Euzebyales bacterium. The sequence continues at coordinate 6,152 of DASUUK010000105.1, read as the reverse complement.
GATGGGCCAGTGCCCGTACGCGTCGTGGAGCGCAGCGTGCGCGGCGTCGAACGCCTCCTTCAACGTGCCGCCCCGGGCGTGCACGGTGCCGACCTCACGTTGCAGGACGTCGAGGAACTGCCGGGTCTGATCGATCGCGGCGTCGACGGCGCCGGCGCCGTGCGCCACCTCCCCGCGACCGCCGACCAGAGTGGTCGCGCCGTAGCCGGCGACGCGCTCGAGCGTGCCCGTCGACCACTCGCGGTGGTAGGCGTCACCGGTGTACAGAGCGGCCCTGGACTCCACGAGGTCGCCGGCGAACAGGATCCGGTGGTCGGGCAGCCACGCGATGATGTCGCCCTCGGTGTGGCCGTGCCCGCAGTAGGCGAGCTCGAGATCCCCTCTGCCCTCACCGAGGTCGATCACGAGCTCGTCGGAGAACACGAGGCCGGGCCACGTCAGCCCCGGGATCGTGTCCGCTCCCTCGAACAGCCGGGGCATCCGCCCGGCTTCGGACTCCCAGTCCTGCATGCCCCGTTCGGCGATCAGCGCGCGGGTGTTGCGGTGCGCGATGATCGCGTCGGCGTCGAAGGCGGCCGCGCCCAGGGTGCGCACCGCGTGGTAGTGCGACAGCACCAGGTAGCGGACCGGCTTGTCGGTGTGCTCGCGCAGCTGCCGCAGCCACTTGTCGGCCATGTGCGGCGTGGCGCGCGCCTCGAAGCACACGAGGAAGTCGGCGCCCTCGATGGCGCCGACCGTCGGGTCTCCTCCCGCCGTCAGTGCGTAGACACCGTCGGCGAGGATCTCCAGCGCCTCGTCGGTCGCGTCGGTGTCGGCGGACGAGGCGAACGGCTTCGGTCCTGTCGTGGTCACGGTCGGCTCACCCTCGCGCATCCGGTCCGGTGAAGTGACGCTCCATTTGGTGCCACACCGTGGGATAGTCGTCCTGCAGGGCGGGGATCGACCCGGCGTAGGCGGTCGGGATCAACGGATAACGCGTCTCGAACATGAACGACAGCGTGTCGGCCAGCTTCTGCGGCTGCTGGTCACCCGAGGTCGCCTTCAGCCAGGCACCGTGGTCCGGGCCGTGCGGAAAGTACATGTTGTGCAGGCTCATCCCCCCCGGCGAGAACCCCTCCTCCTTGGCGTCGTACACGCCGTGCACGATGCCCATGAACTCCGACATGATGTTCTTGTGGTAGTAGGGCGGCCGGAACGTGTGCTCCCCCACCAGCCACCGGTCTGTGAACACCACGAAGTCGACGTTGGCGATGCCCGGGTCGGGCGATGGCGCGGTCAGCACCGTGAAGATCGAGGGGTCAGGATGGTCGAAGCTGATCGACCCGATCACGTTGAAGGTCGCCAGGTCGTACTTGTACGGCAGGTGGTTGCCGTGCCAGCCCACGACGTCCAGCGGTGAGTGGTCGGTCTCGACCACGAACAGGCGACCGTCGAACTTGACGTACAGCTCCCCGGACGCGTCGGTGTCCTCGTACGCGGCGGTCGGGTACAGGAAGTCGCGGGGGTTCGCCAGTCCGTTGGCGCCGATCGGACCGCGCTCGGGCAGTTCGAAGTAGGTGCCGTAGTTCTCGCAGACGTAGCCGCGGGCCATGTCGTCGACGAGTTCGACGCGGAACACCATGCCGCGCGGCATCACGGCGATCTCGCCGGGCGCGACGACGAGCACGCCGCACTCGGTCACGAAGCGCACCCGGCCGTCCTGCGGCACCACCAGGAGCTCGCCGTCGGCGTCGTAGACGTAGGTGTCGGTCATCGACTCCGAGGCCATGTACACGTGGGCGGCCATGCCGACCTGGGTGTGGGTGTCGCCGTTGGTGGCGACCGTGTGCAGACCCGTCAGGAACGTCGTCGGGTGGTCCGGGAACGGCGGTGGGTCCCACCGCAGCTGTCCGATCGGCGGGTCGGCCTCACGGTTGGGACCCGTCCGGATCATGTGGTTGTCGGTCTCGGTGAACCGCCACGCGTGACGTACCGACGGCCGGATCCTGTACAGCCACGTCCTGCGGTTGCGCGCGTTGCCGACCGTGAAGGCGGTGCCCGACAACTGCTCGGTGTACAGGCCAAGTGGCGGCTGCTGCGGGTTGTTCTGTCCGTGCGGCAGCGCCCCCGGCTCAGCCTCCGACGCGTGCTCGTTGCCGAACCCCGACAGGTAGTCAGGCTGACGGAGGGGTCGCCGCGCGGACGGCTCTGCTCTCGATGTGTCAACGGCCATGCCAGCGCTCCTCGACCCTCTCGCCAGCGCCCGCGGTCGGTGCGTCATTCGGCCCGCATCGAGCGTCCGCGGCCGCGTCGGTGCCACCCCCGCCACCCTGCACGGTCGCTCCGCAGTCGTCAACGACGGGCGCCCATCGCGGCACGTGCACCCCCGTCGAGCCGCAACCGACCCACGCGCGTCTTTGTGGATGGTGGGCCAGGAACTATGGTGAACTTGACCAACCGACGGAGGGCTCATGTGTGTTTCTGGCACGACCCATCACGGTCACGGTGCTGATCTGACGATCGGCGACACGACGTCGTCGCCCGCTCCTTCACGCCACGACCCGAACGGTTCGGCCGACGGGGCGACGTCGGCACGTATGGACCGACGCGGGTTCCTGCGGTCGGGGGCGATGGCGACGGCCGCCGGAGCGATGCTGGCGTCGATGGGTGCGGCAGCCCCCGCTGCTGCGCGTCCACCCGCCGGGCGCGGGCGACCGGACCGCGTGGTCGATCTCACCTACCGTCTGGTGAAGGACTTCCCAAGCTTCTACGGGACCCAGCCGGTGATCTCCGACGTCGTCACCGACGACTTCGACACGACCGGGTTCTACTCCAAGTCGTGGACCTTCCCGGAGCACATCGGCACCCACATGGACGCTCCGGGCCACTTTGCCAGGAACGCGCGGCTGGTCGACGAACTGACCGCCGAGGAGCTGCTCGCGCCGCTGGTCGTCGTCGACATCCGCAGCAAAGCCCAGGAGGACCCGAACGCCATGGTCGAGCCGGAGGACCTGGTGGCCTGGGAGCGCCGTCATGGCCGGATCCCCGACGGGGCGTTGGTTGCGATGGACTCCGGTTGGGAGGACCGGTACGGCGATCCCGATGCCTTCCTGGGCGGTTCCGGCTTTCCCGATCTGAACTTCCCAGGCTTCTCCATCGACGCCACCGAGTGGCTGGTCGCGCACCGTGACCCGGTCGGCATCGGCGTCGACACGCCGAGCCTGGATCCCGGCAACTCGACGACGTTCGCGGTCCACTTCGGGTTCCTGGCGACCGATCGCTATGGCATCGAGAACCTCGCCAACCTCTCCAACGCCCCGGTCCGCAACGGCACCGTGTTCGTCGGCGCGGTTCCGTGGGAGGACGGCTCCGGCGGTCCCTGCCGGGTCGTCGTCACACGCTGACCACCGCTCGACGATCGCACGCGACGGCGGCCCACGGTTGTCGGGCGGCCCACGGTTGTCGCGCGGGTCACGTCGCCGGACCTGCCGCCCGGGCCGTCAGCGGGCGCCCCAGGGGTCGGTGGCGAGGCGGCCGCGGATCTCGTCGGCGAGGCGGTCGTCGGCGGTGGTGACCAGCAGGCGGCCCGGGAAGCGTGACGCCTCGTGCAGCGCGCGCACCTGGTGGCACTCCTCGACCAGCAGGAACAGCGCGGCCTCGCCGTCGGCGAGGCCGTCCCCCATCGCCCGCATCTCGTCGTCGTCGATGCCGATGTCATGCAGCTTCGCGAACAACCCGCCGAGAGCGGCACCGATCGCCGCACCGATCAACGGCTGCATGACGAACAGTCCGGCGAGCGTGCCCAACCACGTGCCGGCCATCGCACCCTGACCTGTGTTGACGTCCTTGGTCTGGGTGATCCGCACACGGCCCCGGACCTTCGTGACGATCGCGGCATCCTCCAGCTTCAGATGCCCCCGGCCCACCATGCGCATCGCGGCCAGCAGGGCCTCCTGCGCGCGCAGGGGCCCGTCGAGCACGAACACCCACAGGTCGGAGTCACTGTCGCCGCGGGCCCGGTCGGCGGTCAGCACACCGTCGAGTGCGGCCTGTTCCTCGACGGTCAGGATTGCCCGGTCCACGTTCTCGGATCCCACGGACTGCTGGTCCACCACGCCTCACCTCGCCACTTTGCCGCGTGCCCATACGCTACCGGGCGGACAGCGTGCGCACGTGGTCCGGCGGCGACCAGTGATGACGCCGTCCCGGGCGGCCGGCTACGGAGTCGTCGATCCGCGTGACGACGCGCGCCGATCCGCCCGATGTCGGTCGGCCGAGGCGATGGCCGCGCGGCTCCAGGCGGCGACGGCTGGCCGCCGGACGCGCCGGCCGGGAGTGCCACCGCCTCCCGGTGGATGTGGACTTCGACAGCGCACGATGTCGTCGCGAGCGGACGACGACATGCGTCTCGGGATGGTGCAGCCGACGACGCGTCGGCGTGGTAGTCCGCCGCGCCGGCCAGCTCCAAGGTCGCTCATCCCCGCGCCGCCACCCGCGTCTCGGGTCGGAACGCGAACTGCACGAACCAGAACGTGTCGTCGTGGGCGACGCGCGCGAGCATCGTGCCCTCGAGCGGTCCACTGATCGCCTGTCCGGTCACCGACCAGGTGCTGCCGGTCTCGACGTCGCTGAACCGTCGATCGCCTGCAGGCTCGAGCGTGATCCTTCGCCCGTCGGCGACCGGACGGAACACCCCGGCCGCCCCAACGTCCGCGCTCTCGGAGATGTCGGCCTCGTCCAGCGCCGACGCCGTACCCGGCGCCCACAGCACCACGACCGGTTCGTCGTCGACGGTCGCCTCGATGACGCGCTCGTCGGTGACGATCTCCCAGGGGAACGCGACCGGATCCGCTTCGCCTCCAGTCGTCACGACGCGGGCCATCGGCGGCAGCGGTCCGCCGGTCGGACCGTCGAACAGGAACGGTGACTCCGCGGACTCGTACCCGACGTACGGATTGTCGCCGTACGGGCGGCGGTGGCCGGTGTCCCGCGACAGGACCTCGGCGTCCGGGCGCCGGGCCGCGAGCTCCGAGAACGACACGATCTGCATCGGCACGCGCTCGAGGGTCGTGCCGAGGCGCTCCCCCACGATCGCCTCGCCCGTGAACTGCGACCACAGGCTGCGGGTCGCGCGGTCGTACATGACCAGGTTCGAGTTGTACAGGCGACCCGACGTCCCGAAGTCGAGCACCTCACCATCGACGGTGCGCTCGAACACCAGACCCGAGTTGCACAACGGGCAGTAGGTCACGACGAGCGGCTCGCCGCCCACGACGTCGTTGACGATCTCGTGGAACGTCATGATCGCCAGCGGGTACGCACGCGTCTCGGCACCGGACGTGACCATGAGCACCGGATCACGCTCGGACAACCACTCACCGGCGGCGTCGACGTCCTCGAACACCGGGTTGTCGATCGGCGGGATGCCGTCGGGCGGCGGGCCGCCGCGGCGCATGTCCGACAGTGGCACCGACGCCGCGACCTCCTCACCGGCGGCGGCGCGGTCCCACGGCCAGTCGGGCGGTCCTGCATCCGTGCGCGGAGAAGCTGCCGAGCTGACCCCGTCGCCCGGGGCGGGGCCGGACGTCGACCCGTCGCTGTCCCCGGCGGCCGGCGTCGCACCGGTGCACGCCGCAGCGAGCACGGCGAACACGACGAGCATGGCGATCGAGGAACGTCGGCGGGGAGTCACGTCTGCCGGTCCTTCTCGAGGCCGAGGTCATTCGTGCCCGGGCGGCGTCCGGTCGCGACCAGCAACTGGTCGCCGACGACGGTCCGGGCCTGTGCCATCTCGCCGCCCACGAGCTCACGCTCGACCAGCGCGACCGACAACCCGTGTCCTGCCACCGTTCCCGCCACGTTCTCACCGGTCGAACCGCCACGGATCACGACGACGCCGTAACGGTCCGTCATCTCGGTCACATCCCTAACGCTCGGCGCCCGCCCGTCGGTGGCTGCAACAAGCGACGGGGTGCGGTTCTCCCGCCTACGTCACCTCGGTGACCATCTGCTCCGGACGCCTACCGTGCCTCGAACAGGCGCTCCGCCGGTGCGGTCCCGCGCCGCGTGGGCGACGATCACGGGCGCGGAGGGACATCCGTCACGCGGCGGCAAGTGCCGGCACCGCCGCGGGCAGCGGGCCGAGCCGCTCCAGGAACCTCGCTTCGGCGTTG
>DASUUK010000104.1 GCA_036374135.1 Euzebyales bacterium | reverse complement strand
ACCAGGCGATCCAGCGGAAGATCGCCGTGCGCGCCTCGGCGCGGGTTCGAAACCGTCGGCGGTTGACGAGCTCGACCTTCAAGGTGGCGAAGAAGCTCTCGGCGACAGCGTTATCCAGGCATTATCCGGTGCGGCCCATCGACCGTCGCGCCCCCAGCCGCTGACACGCGGCGGCGAACGCAGCCGACGTATATTCCGCGCCGCGGTCGGTATGCATGATCACCCCATCCATCGAGCGGCGGCCACGGGTCGCCACCGCCGCCTCCAGGGCGTCGCACACGAGGCCGGCGTCATGGCGGTCGCTCATCGACCAGCCGATCAGATGCCGCGACGCCAGATCGATCGTCGACGCCAGGTACAGCCAGCCCTCGTCGGTCGGGATGTAGGTGATGTCACCGCACCACGCGACATCGGGCCGGTCGGGGTCGAACAGCCGTCCCAGCAGGTCCGGCGCCGGCGCCGCGGTCTCATCGGGCTTGGTCAGGCTGCGGCGTTTCCGCGGGCGGTGCCCCACGAGACCCTCGCGGCGCATCAGCCGCTCCACCCGCTTGTGGTTCACCTGATGGCCCTCGTCGCGCAGCTCGCGGGTGACCCGCGGCACCCCGTAGGTGCCCTCCGAGGCTGTGTGGATCCGGCGGATCGCCGCCACCAACCTGGCCTCGGCGCGCTGCCGTGGCGTCGGCCCGGCCCGACGCGTGGCCGCCCACGCGTAGTACGCCGAGGTCGATACGCCCGCCGCCTGGCAGGCGTCGGCTACCGGGAATCCGTCGGCCTTCCGGTCATCGACGCAGCGGTAGCGGGTCACCGCGTCGACTCCTTCACCCAGAAGGCCGTCGTTCGTTTGAGCAAATCACGCTCCATGCGCAGCTGGGCGTTCTCGGCCTCCAACTCGCGCAGCCGGGCGCGTTCGTCGCTGGTCAGCCCGTCGCGTTCGCCGCGGTCGATGCGGTCCTGCTTGACCCAGTTGCCCAGCGTGGAGTCATAGATCCCCAGCTCCTCAGCGACCGTCGCGATCGGCTTACCGGTCGTGCGGACCAGTTCCACGGCGTTGCGCTTGAACTCGTCGGTGAACTTTCGGCGGGTACGTTTGCCCTGTCCCATGCAGACATCCTCTCACTGGAGGTGTCCTGCCACATGGGGGAGGTCCAAGTAGCGATCGAGGTTCCGTGATGGACTTGGCATGTCAGGGCCTCCTTGGGGCTCTGGCCACGTCCCCGGCAGGTGTGTTCGGCGCGGGGACACTTCTGTGATGAAGCTCGGGTCAGAGCGCGCGGAGGCGCTCGGGCGCGTCGCTGTTCCGCGCCCGTTTCCGCAAGACACCGGGAACCCGGTGATGACGAGCGATAGCCGTGACGCGGCTGTGTGGGGCGATCTGCAGGCTGAACTGCGGAAACGCCGCTATTGGTGTGGAGCGGGTGAGGGGAATCGAACCCCCATCACCAGCTTGGAAGGCTGGGGCTCTACCATTGAGCTACACCCGCAGGGTGTCGTGCAGCCGACAGCGTAGCGCTGCGCGATGGATCGCGGCGAACCGGCACGACGGCGGACGCCCCGCTCAACGGTTGCGCTGCAACCACTTCTCCAGCTGGCGGCGTTCCCGTTTGGTGGGCCGACCGCTGCCACGGTCCCGGCGCGCGACCACGAGGTTGGGCACCTCGGGCGGTGGCGGTGAATGGTCGACGTAGCACTCGGCTGCGATTGGCGCCCCGACGCGCTTGTCGATGATGCGGGTCACCTCCGCGATGCGGTCGCGGCGGTTGACGCGTGCCTCCACACGGTCGCCGACACGCACCGGACTCGCCGGCTTGGCGGACCGGCCGTTGATGCGGACGTGTCCGCCCCGGCAGCCGTCAGCGGCGGCGCTGCGCGTCTTGTACAGCCGGACGGCCCACAACCACCGGTCGACACGGATGCTGTCCATGCGCCCAGTCTCGCAGCTGGCCCGACCGACGGCGGATGTGACCAGCAGCGGTGACGTCCCGCGCCGAGTGGGCGGATCCGCTGTGGGGTGAGTTGTCAACGTGGGCGGGTGGTTGTTTCCCCGGTCGGGTGGCGGGTGTCGTTGTGGGGTGAGTTGTCAACGTGGGCGGGTGGTTGAATTCCCCGGTCGGGTGGCGGGTGGCGTTGTGGGGTGAGTTGTCAACATGGGCGCGGCGTTGATTCCCCAACTGACTTCGCGGGGCGTCAGCCCCGCACGTACGCCCCGCCCGCGGCCAGCGCCGCATCCACCCGGCGGGTGTCGAGTTCGACGACGGCGGTCGGCGGGGGAGGGGACGCCCCGATCGGCAGCCGGCGTTGCCACCACGCGACGTCCCACCAGTCGTCGAGCTTGTAGCCCACGGATTCGTACACGCCGACGAGCATGAACCCGAGCGTCTCGTGGAGCCTGACGCTGGCATCGTTGGGCAGCGCGATGCCGGCGAAGGCGTTGGCATAGCCCTGCGCGGTCAACAGGTCGAGCAGGGTGGTGTACAGGCCGCGTCCGATGCCGCCGCGTCGCGTGTCGGCCGCGACGTAGACCGACACGTCGGCCGCCCACGCGTACGCGGCGCGCCTGCGGTGCCGCCCCGCGTACGCGAAGCCTGTGACCGTCCCGGCGTCGTCGGCGACCAGCCAGGGGAAGCGCATGGTGGTGCCGACGATGCGCCGGCGCATCTCGTCGGCCGACGGTGGCTGAGTCTCGAACGTGATGGCGGTATCGCGGACGAGCGGGGCGTAGATCTCGGCGATCGGCGCGGCGTCGTCAGCGGTGGCCAGCCGCAGTCGCGGGGTCGACATGGCCGCGATGGTTCCACGCGCGGGTGCCGCCGCGGTGCAACCTCGACAGGCGGCGACGGACGGTGGTACCGCGCACGTCAGCAGGCTGGCAACCTGGGAGCCCGGCGGCCGCCGGCCGCGTACGTCAGCCGTCCGGCGGCGCGGCGCGCTCCGTCACGTCCGCGGGGTCGCCCAGCAGCGCGTCGTGCGGCAGGTCGGTGACGAACATGTGCCCCGGAGCGTGGGTGATCAGCAGCGGTGGGACGGCGGCCGTGACCACCACCTGCGGCGTGACGCCACACGCCCAGAAGACCGGCACCTCGCCCTCGGCGACCCGGGCGGGTTTCGCCGAAGTCCGGCTGCTCGAGCTCGGCGATGCCGATCTCGGCGGGATCGCCCACGTGGACCGGTGCACCGTGCGCCTGTCCGTAGCGCCCGGTGACCTCGACCGCGAGGTCGACGGTGTCGCGGCACGGGCCGCATGCTGACGACCATCGGACCGGCCAGCCGCGCGGTCGGCGCGCACTCGCGGTCGGTCACGTACATCGGCACGGTGGTCTGCTGCTCGACGTGGCGCAGTGGCAGGCCGGCGTCACCCATCGCGCGTTCGAACGTGAAGCTGCACCCCAGCTGGAAGGCCACGAGGTCGTCGCGCCACCAGCGTGAGACGTCGGTCGGCTCCGACACCTGCTGCCCATCGACGAACACACGGTAGCGGGGAACGTCGGTCCGGATGTCGGCCTCGGGACCCGCCTTCGGCAGCATCGGATCGCCGGGGCGTCCGCGGTCGATCACCGGGCAGGATCGCGGGTTGGCGGCGGCGAAGGCACCGAACTCGTCGCCCAGTCGGCAGGGAGCACGACCACGTTGGCTGCGCCCGGTCGCCGAGCAGGCCCGCCGTCGTCCCCTTGAACCTCCCGGCGCGGACGTCCGTACGGAAGTCGGCCAGCGTGTCGTAGGTCATCCCTCGCCCCCCGTAGTCGGTGCCGCGCCCGCGCCGGCCGGCGGCACGTCGAACTGCCCCTCGTTCCACCAGCGCTCGTCGAGCAACTCCCGGCGCGCGTGCTCGAGGTGGTCACGGACCCGCCCGGCCAACGTCTCGGGATCACGGTCGCGTAGCGCGTCCACCATCGCATCGTGCTCGTCGGACGCCAGTTCGACGCCGCCGAGCAGGTGCACGTACATCCGCGAGTAGGGCTCCACCAGGTCCATCACCTGCAGCACGACCCGCACGGTGTGCGTCCGTCCCGTCGCCGCGTACATGCGTTGATGGAACTCGTGGTTGAGGCTCGACCAGCGGTCGCGGTGCAACTCGTCGTCGCCATCGGGATGGCGGCGCGCCTCGTGCATCAACGCGCTGAGCTCGGCCAGGCGTGGGCGTGGTGTTCATCGTGACCGCGGTGATCGTCACGCCGGACCTTGCCGGCCTGTTCGCCGGGTTCGTGCCGACCATCCCGTCCGGCTCGCTGCTGACGGTCGTCGCGCTCATTGGTACGACGGTCGTGCCGTACAACGTGTTCCTGCATGCCAGCTCGGTGCAGGACAAGTGGGCGGGGACGTCCCGACCGACCGGGCCGTGTGCGAGGCACGGTTCGACACCCGGCTGTCGATCGGCCTTGGCGGCCTGGTCACGCTGGCGATCCTGACGACCGCAGCCGCGGCGTTGTTCAGCACGGGCCGAGGCATCGAGGACGCCGGCGACATGGCGACGCAGCTCGAGCCACAGCTGGGTCCGGCCGCCAAGTACTTCTTCGCGACGGGCCTGCTGGCCGCCGGCATCACCAGTTCGGTGACCACTCCGCTGGCCGCCGCCTACGCCACGGCGGGTGCGTTCGGGTGGCCGCGCGATCTGTCGGACACGCGGTTCAAGGCCGTGTGGGCGGTTATCATCGCGGTCGGCGTCGCTTTCGCGTTCGTGGGCTCGAGCCCCACGCAGGTCATCGTGTTCGCCCAGGCGGCCAATGGCTGATCCCGCCGATCATCGCGGTGTTCCTGCTGGTGGTGATGAACCGTCGCGACCTGCTCGGTGAGCACGTCAACTCCAGCCGTGCGAACATCATCGGCGGCATCGTCGTGCTCGTCGCCGTCGGCCTGGACATGAACTCACTGTTGTCGGCGTTCGGCGTGACCGGATGACGACGCCCTGACCGGAGGGCTGGATGTGAGCGGACAGGCACGGGCCGGCGTCGACGTCGGCGGCACGTTCACGGATGTCGTCATGCTGGCCGAGGGGCGACGCCCGCGTGCGATCAAGACGCCCACGACGACCGACAACCAGGCGGTCGGCGTGGAGACCGGCGTCGACGAGGCGCACGACGGTGACGTGGCGCTCGTCGCCCACGGCACGACGACCGCCACCAACGCCGTGCTCGAACGCAAGGTGGCGCGCACCGTGTTCGTGACGACCGACGGGTTCGCCGACGTGCTCGCCATCGCCCGCCAGCACCGTCCCGCGCTGTATGACCTGACCGTCACCCGTCCCGAGCCGCTGGTGCCCCACGAGCGGGTGGTCACCGTCGACGAGCGGACCGGGCCTCACGGTGACGCCGTGCGCGAGCTCACCGACGACGAGATCAACCGGGTCTGCGACGCGGTCACCGACCTCGAACCCGAGTCCGTGGCGGTCAGCCTGCTGTTCTCGTACGCCGACGACAGCCACGAACGGCGTCTGTGCGACGCGTTGAGCGAACGCCTGGGCATGCCGATCACGCGGGCCAGCGAGCTGCTGGCCGAGTTCCGCGAGTACGAGCGCGGGTCGACGTGCGTGCTCAACGCGGCCGTCGAGCCCGTCATGCGTCGCTACCTGTCGAACCTGGCCGAGCGTCTGCCCGATCCGGTCATCACCGTCATGACCTCGGGAGGCGGCACGGCCGGCATCGAGTTCGTCGCCCACGCGCCGGTGCACACGCTGCTGTCGGGCCCTGCGGCCGGTGTGGTCGCCGCCGGAGCGATCGCCAGGTCGGCGGGGTTCGACGACGCCGTCGCGTTCGACATGGGCGGCACATCCAGCGACGTCTGCCTGATCCGTGGCGGTCAGCCAGACGTGTCGACGGCCTCGGAGATCGGCGGACTGCCGTTCCGCACACCGGCGGTGGGGGTGCACACCGTCGGTGCCGGCGGCGGCTCGATCGCGTGGATCGACGCCGGCGGGGCGCTACGGGTCGGCCCCGAGTCCGCGGGGGCCGAGCCCGGACCGGCGTGCTACGGCAAGGGCGGGGACCGTCCAACCGTGACAGATGCGCACGCCGCGCTGGGCCACCTCGATCCGGAGCGCCGTCTCGGCGGTGGGCTGCAGCTCGACATCGACGCGGCGCGTCGCGTGCTCGACGACCTGCCCGACGACGCGGGCGGCGCACACGGCGTGCTGCGCGTGGTGCGGGCGACCATGGTGCGCGCGCTCCGTAAGGTCTCGACCGAGCGGGGCGTCGATCCGTCGACGCTGGCGCTGATCGCCTACGGCGGCGCCGGACCGATGCATGCGTCGGCGCTGGCGCGTGACCTTGGTTGCGCCGCCGTGGTCATCCCGCCCGCGCCGGGTGTGCTGTCCGCGCTCGGACTACTGCTTGCCAGCCCTCGCCACGAGGCCTCGCTGACCGTGATGGCCGACGCCCACGCGGACCTGTCGTCGTCCTGGGAGCGGTTGGAGCATGCTGCGCGTGAGGAGCTCGAGCGGCAGGGCGTCGCCTCGGACATCACGCTCACCCGCGTCGCTGACGCACGCTACGTCGGGCAGTCGCACGAGCTGCGGTTGACCGTAGGCGACGGTGACGACATCGCGTCGCTGCTGCACAAGGCGCACACCGATGCCTACGGCTATGCGATGGAGGGCGAGCAGGTCAAGGTCGTCACCCTGCGGGTCGTGGCCGAGGGCCGACCCGCGCTCGACGCACCTCCCGCTGACTGGGACCAGGGCGAACCGGCGGAGAAGCGGATCCGCGAGATCGGCGTGGAGGGGGAGACCGTCGAGGCGCGGGTCGTCAGCCGGGCGGGCATGGCGCCCGGCGACACGATCGAGGGTCCCGCGCTGGTCGAGCAGCGCGACACGACCACGATCCTGGCGCCGGGCGACGTGGGCGAGGTCGACGACGCCAACAACCTGGTGGTGACGTTCGATGCCTGACCACGGCAGGATCGCAACCGTGCACGGAGGTGGGTCATGGCCGAGCTGAGCGCCGTCGAGTTGGAGGTGCTGCGCCACGCACTGGCCGGCGTCGCCGACGAGATGGGTGTCGCGCTGCGCCGCTCGGCCTACTCACCGAACATCAAGGAACGCGTCGACTGCTCGGCCGCGGTCTTCGACCGCAACGCTCAGATGGTCGCGCAGGCCGAGCACATTCCCGTCCATCTGGGATCGATGCCGGGCAGTGTCGAGGCGGCGCTCGAAGCGTTCGGCGAGCTCGAGCCCGACATGCAGGTCTGCGTCAACGATCCATACATGGGTGGCACACACCTGCCCGACCTGACGATCGTGCGGGCGGTCGGTGACGACGACGGCAACCTGCTCGGGTTCGTGGCGAACCGCGCGCACCATGCCGACGTGGGCGGCGCGGCGCCGGGATCGATGCCGGCATCGGCGACCGAGATCGCGATGGAGGGCATCCGCATCCCACCCGTGCTGGTGGCCGACGCGGACGGAGAGCGCACCGATGTGCTGCGCCTGATCGCGGCCAACTCCCGCACACCGTGGGAGCGGCGCGGCGACCTGCGTGCACAGTTCGCCGCCAACCACGTCGGTGCCACGAGGTTGCGCGAGCTCGCCGACCGTCTTGGGCGTGACGGCCTGCACGACGCCATGCAGGCGGTATGCGACTACTCCGACCGACGGGTCCGGGCGGCCGTGCGCGACATCCCCGACGGCACGTACACCCACAGCGACCAGCTCGAGATAGGCGACGGCGTCACGATCGCAGCGGAGATCACCGTACACGACGATGGCGTCCACGTGGACTTCACCGGCACGGACGACCAGGTGCGGGTCAACCTCAACGCGGTGCGCGCCGTGACGCTGTCGTCGGCCATGTTCGTGTTCCGGATGCTCACCGATCCCGACGCACCGCCGAACGCCGGCTGCTACCGCGCGCTTGAGATCACCGCTCCGGAGGGGTCGGTCGTCAACGCGGTCTTCCCGGCGCCGACGGCGGCCGGCAACGTCGAGACCAGCCAGCGGATCGTCGATGTGCTGCTCGGAGCGTTCGCCAAGGCGATGCCCGACCGGGTCCCCGCGGCGAGCCAGGGCACCATGAACAACCTGCTGATCGGGGCCGCCGAGCCGTCGTTCAGCTACTACGAGACGCTCGGTGGCGGGGAGGGCGGCACTCCCGAACGTGCCGGGATGTCCGGCGTCCACACCTGGATGACCAACACCCAGAACACACCCGCCGAGGCGATGGAGCTCGACTATCCGTTGCGGGTGTGGCGCTACGAGCTCCGGCGCGGGTCGGGCGGAGCGGGACGGCATCCCGGCGGCGACGGACTGGTGCGCGAGATCGAGGTGCTGGCCGACTGCACGCTCACGTTGCAGACCGAGCGCCGGGAGCGTGGCCCGTGGGGCCTGGGTGGTGGCGCGGACGGGGCGCCGGGGCGCAACGTGGTGGTGCGGGCCGACGGCACGACTGAGGAGCTTGGCTCGAAGGGCACGTGGGATCTGCAGCGGGGCGATCGCGTGCGGGTCGAGACGCCCGGCGGTGGCGGCTGGGGCCAGCCCGAGGACGCGGACTGATCCGTCCACGGTGGGCATCGCCGCATTCGCGATCGGTGGCTGCGTTCGGCACACCGGCGGCGTCGATGACCGCCGGCGCTGCCGGCCGCGGGCGCGGCCAACGTCGTCGGCTGGTCAGAGCGCCGGCAGTCGCCCGACGTCGCGCATGAGTCCGGGCAGCCGGTCGTGGAACGAGCGACGTATCCGCCGTCGGTCGCCAGGCGGTGCTGCGTCGAGCACCTCGATCAGCTCACTGCGTGCGCGCTGTTCGGCGCCGTACCGAGCCAGCAGCGCGGCACCGGCCGCCGTCATCACGTACCCGCACTGCGGCGGGACGGTGTCGGCGAACTGCAGGAAGGTCTCGGCCGCACCCATCGGATCGACATCCGACTGCTCGAACAGGCTGAAGCGCCCGTCGTGCTCACGCAGGGTCCATCCCGAAGGTGCGTCGAGTGGTGCGCCGACGTCCACGTCGCAGCCGGGTTGGCGGGGGCTCGGTCCGAGCAGCAGCACGTACAACGGCAGTTCGGGTGGCACGCCCCGCCGTGCGCGGGCCACGAGGTTGGCGACGAGCACGCGGCGCGCCGTCGTCAGATAGCGCGGAGCCGCGATGAACGGGTGACGGAACGCCAACGGCGGCGCCACGTTGTCGTACAGCACGACCGCGTCGCCGGGCAGGCTGTCGATCATGCGGGCGGCGGTGGCCCAGTCCGCGGAGTCGTCCTCGCGCAGCACTTCGGCCGTCGCCGGTAGTTGGCCGGCGACCATGGCCGCCAGCAGCACGCCGAGGACCGTTCGCGTCCACGTTGAGGCCGACCGGTCGACGGCGCGGCGGGCGAGTGCGGCCGCGACGAACCCCAGTGTCGGGACGAAGAAGTAGGCGAACCGCGGTTGGTAGACCATCCCGAAGACGCCGTCGTGGGCCGGTGTCTGGATTGCGAGGTGGTAGTACACGGCCCACGCGACCGGCGGTGCCAGCAGCACCCACGCCGTCCACGTGCGGGCCAGCCACCGGCGGGCCGACGGCACGATCAGGGCCGCGATCATCAACGCCAGCGTCGTCGGCCACCAGGGGAACGACTCCGCCAACACCCGCGGGAGGATCGTCACCAGTCCGTGGACCTGCGGACCGATGTTGGACAGCACGGCGAACGGGTTCGCCTCGGCTGACGTGTTCCTGACCGACGCCTGCAACGCCTGATACTGCGGGTAGGCGACGGCGACGAGCGCGACGGTCAGCGCGACCACGGGCGGCAGCACCCGACGCCAGTCGTAGGGTCCTAGCCATCCGAGCACCACCAACGCGATCACCGCGGTGAGCAGGAAGGCCGTCGGTTCGGGCACGCGTGCCAGGGGCATGAGGCCCGCGGCGGCCAGGACGCCGACCAGCCGGGCGATCCGCCCGGTGTCCAACCACCGCTGCAGCAGGTAGGCGCACAGCACCATGAGGAACAGCGGGAGCGCGTAGGGGCGTACGTACGCGGAGTAGCGCACCATGAGCGGGGCTGTCGCCACGACGCCGATCGCCACGGGACCGGCGATGCCCAACTGCAGCCGTGCGAACAGCGCCGCGAGCACGGTCAGGGTGCCAATCGCCGGGACGACCGATTCGAGGCGCTGTTCGATCTGGCCGATCCCGAGCGTGCGATGCACGAAGACGCCGATGCTCGGTCCGAGGGGCGGCTGGCGCGTGCCGGCGATCGCCTGGTCGAAGTCGTCGAAACGGTACGCGTTGACCTGCTGCAGTTCGTTCTGGTTGTACGGCTGTGTGATCGCGGCACCGACGATGAGCGTCGCGCCGATGAGGACCGCGATCACATATGCGATGGCGAGGGGCCAGGTGCGTCGGTGTCTGCGTGGTACGCCGGCCGGCGCACTCGGGGATGGGTCGGCAGCCACCTCCGGAGTGCGCGCGTCGAGCGCGGCGGAGCGTGCCGCCGGCTCCGCCTCGTCAGCGGCGTCGGCCACCCGTGGGGTCTGCCGGGTCGAGGCGGCAACGCCGGTGTGCGCCGCGGTCGTCTCGGGGGCAGACCCGTGCTCACCTGTCGACGGTGGGGGAGCACCGACCGCGGGCTCGTCGGATGCCGTCCGCGTGTCTGCTCCGTCCACGTTCCCCGTCCGCATCCCTACACAGCGCGTTGCCGCGCTGTAGTCGTTGCCGTCCGCCCGCAGCCGGGCGTTGACGTCTCCCTCGTCCGCCCGCGTCCCGAGCGGCGTGGTGCTCACGCCACGGTATTGCGTCCCAGCAGCGCCTGCGCATCATTCCGCGCCGGCCGCGTGGTCGAACATCTCGCCACGATCGGTTCGTTCCGGCCACGCGGTGGCGCGAGCTCCGCTGATCCCGACGCACGACCGTCACACAGCCGGTGGCTCATGACCGCCCCGGCGACGCAGCATCGAAACGTCGTACCGTCTCCTCCGTGACGTCGTCGGCCTGGCGGCGATGTCGGACCCGCGCGGTAGGCACGCTAGGCTCAGAGATCCCTGTGCGTTGGGCCGCGACGACCTTCGGCGGTGCAGGGCTCGGGCGTCGGTCTGCGGCGGTCGCGTGCGGGTGCTGCCTCACGGCTGCTGACGACGGCGGGAGAGCGGAACGAGGATGACCAGGGAGCTCACAGACCGCGCGGGACACTCGACCGATGCAGACGTCGGTCGGACCCTGGTGATCGACGTTGTGCGGGTTCATCGGTTCATGGCGATCGTCACGGGGCTGCTCGCAGTTGGTGCCGCGGCGGCGCTCGTGATCCAGTATCCGCTCGGCTTCGGTGGCGGCACTGCCGGTGCCGCAGCACGACGTCTGTTCGGCCTGAACGGGGAGCGCGGTTTTTGGGCGGCAGCTTCCTTTCTGTTTCTCTTTGTCACCGCGGTGACCGTGCACCTGGGTACGTGGGCCGACAACGTCAACCCGTCGGTCGCCACGCACTCGCGACGCTGGCGGCTGCTGGCCCTAGCGATGGTGTTCGTCGCATTCGACGAGGCCTTCCGCGTGCACGAGTGGATCAACGGGTTCCTGCAGACACGGCTCGGGCTCACCGGGTTCCTGCACTTCGCGTGGGTGATTCCGTACGGCGCCGCCGCGGCGGTCATCGCCGGGCTGATGGTGAGACCGCTGTCTGAGCTGCCTCGCCGCACGGCGGCGCTCATGGTGGCGGGCGGGTTCTGTTATGTGCTGGGCGCTGCGGGCGCTGAGTTGCTCGATGGACAGCTCAAGACGATCAACGCGCCGAGGTCCGTCCGGGAGACACAGATCGTCATCGAAGAGGCACTCGAGTGGGCCGGTGTCTGGATGTTCTTCGCCGGAGTGATGACGCTGCTGTCCAAGGCGACACTGAGCGTTGCGGTGAACAGGGACGCAGCGGGCCCTGGATAGGGTTCATCGCGCGTCGCGCGATGCATGCTGCGGGACGACACCACGACACGGTCAGCCTGAGACTGCACGCCCCGCGTTGAGGTAAGCACGCGCGCCACACCCGTCGGTCGGACACCTACAGGAGCGGAGCGAGGCTCGAGCCAATGCCGGCTGACTCGAGCGACGCCGCCCCGAGCCCCATCCACACGACCCTGCCACTAGCTGGTCCGCGTGGAGGCGGACTGCGCTGCAGCCTCCGTCTCGTCGTCCAGCAGATGGCTGACCATCGTGTCACCGAGATCGAGCCCTCGCTGGAGCCGCTTGTAGGTCAGCTTGTGCACTGGGGCGCTGTCAATCAGCTGGCGGAACCGCTCGGGATCGTATGGATCGAACATCGCGCGCGCGAACCGCGACAGATCCGACAACCGCAGCATCGGCATCCGCTCGCAGCATGCTGCGACGGTGGGATCCGTGTGGCACAGTGCCTCGAACAGATGGTGCAGCACGTAGTAGTCGATGGCCTCGGCGTGGTGCCGCCAGTAGGCGAGCTGCGCTGACCGCAGCGCGGTGATGACGTGGCCGCCCGGGTCGCTCGCCATGAACCAACTCGCGATGCGGGTGCGCCGGGAGCGCGGGGCGAAGAACCCGGCGGTCAGCAGCTCCGGGAGTAGCGCGAGCACGTTGCGGCGGACCAGGCACGTCGCGTCCAGCCACACCCCGCCGTGACGCGCCAGCAGGTCGATCCGCAGCACGTCGGAGAACTTCGTCCGATCGCCCCGTGTCCGGTCACGGACGTACCCCGGGATGTCGACGTGGTCGTCGACGGTGTCGTCGTCGAGCACCATGACCTGCGCGGGATCGTGGTGACGCAGCAGCGCGGCGTGGCATCGGCGGACCACGGCAGGCGCATGCGCGATGCCCTGCCCCCAGTACATCCACACCCGCGACGGTGCGTCCCGTGACACCGGTTGGTCGTTGACCGCGCCCGCGCGGATCTCATCGATGTGTTCCGCGATGAACTGCAGCAGTCGGCGTCGCACACCGAAGCGCAGTGGATCGTCGGTCAGGAGCCGGCGCTCCGCTGGCGTGCGGTCCCCGGCACGGTCGGCGATGTCGACGGCGGCGCGTCGCATCCCGTCCGCGTCGCCCATGAGGCCAAGGACGTGCGCGAGTCGCTCGCGCCAGACGTCCACGCTGTCGTCCAGCTCGAGTGCGGCGCGGTAGCGGTCCGCCGCGACTGCCCATCGACCCGCTCGGTGGTGCACGCGGCCGAGCCGGTAGTGAAACTGCGCGTTGTCGCGTTCCAACGCGACTGCCGCGGCGTATGCCTCTGCCGCTGCGTCCCACTGAGTGCATGTTCGAGCACCCAGCCGAGCCGGAAGTGCCACTGCGCGCGCTCACCGTCGAGTGCAACCGCCGCGGCATACGCGTCCGCCGCGTCACCCCACCTGCCAGCCTCGGCGAGTTCGGCGCCCAGGCGCAGATGCAGACGAGGGTCACGTGGGCTGTAGCGGATGGCCAGACGCAAGGCGGTCGCCGCGAGCGTCGGAGATCCGAGCCGCCACGTGACGCGCCGGCGTACGCCCGCCATGCGCCCCAGGACGGATCCACCAGACGTGGTGACACGGGTGCGTCCGGGGTCGGGAACAGCCAGCCGATCAGTCGTACGAGTCGAGACGCTATCACGCTGCGCAGCCGACCCGCCCCATGCCCTCAGGGAAGACTCGAACGACAGGGGGCGGCCAATCACCGACCGGTCGCGCATCTGCTCCGCAGCTCGCGGGCACATGGGCGGTCATCGCGACGAGGACGGCACGGATCCATCGGATCGTCTGGCGGCTCGTCCGCAGCGGCACCACGGCTGCACGCCCGAGCGCAGAACACGTGAGCAGGCGGACGACCTCGGACCGGGCGAACTCGAACCCCCGAGCTCCTGCTCCCAACAATCCCGGCCTCAACGGCGTGCTGACCAGGCAAGACACAGATCACGCGCGAGCGAAACGCGTCGTGTTGTCCGCTGTCGCGCCGAGGGGCGCTGGCGTGGCGGCGGACCTCCACACCGGGCAGGTCGGCAAAGCCGGTCGGATCGGCTGTGACCACGATGCGACCGCCGGACACCGCGGTGGCCGCGATGATCAGGTCGTGCGCGCCGCGTCGTCGACCGGCCGTGCGCGTGGC
>DASUUK010000103.1 GCA_036374135.1 Euzebyales bacterium | reverse complement strand
AAGATCGCCGGCATGAACCGCTATGAGGAGATCGATCCCGCCGACCGGCCGCGGGCGTTCTTCTCCAAGCCGGCGTGGCAGCGCGCGATCGTGCTGGTGGCCGGCTCGTTCACCCACTTCGTGCTCGCGGCGGTGCTGCTGTTCGTGGCCATGGCGTCCTTCGAGCTGCCACGGCTGTCGGACGGCGCGCCGGTCCGGAGCAACCAGATCACCGAGATCGTCGCGGACTCGCCCGCCGCCGCGGTCGGCCTGCGGCCCGGCGATCAGGTCGTGGCGATCGACGGCCGGCCGACCCGCACCTTCGAGGACGTCCGCGACGCCGTCGAGTCGCGCCCGGGCGAGCAGATCGAGCTGACTTACGAGCGGGGCGACAGCACCCGCACGGTGGAGGTGACGCTGGACGAGCACACGGTCGACGGTCGCACCGTGGGCCTGATCGGCCTGGCGTCCAACCAGCTGGCGTTCCAGTCGTGGACGCCGGCGGAGGCGTTCGCCGGCGTCTGGTCGGGGGAGTACTCGCTGGGCACCCAGACCGCCCGGTCGATCGAGGGCATCATCGGCATCTTCACCCCTGACAGCCTCAGCTCGTGGCTCAGCCAGGCCAGCGGCGACGCACCGCGCACCGGTGACGGTCCGGTCAGCCTGATCGGAGCGGGGCAGGCGGCGTCGGCGCTGGCGGCCGTCGGCGCGTTCTCCTCGGTGCTGGTGCTGCTCGCGCAGCTGCAGATCGTCATCGGCACGCTGAACCTGCTGCCCCTGCCGCCCTTCGACGGCGGGCACCTGGCGGTGCTGGCCGTCGAGTCGGTCGTCAACGCGGTCCGCCGCCGCCGCGGCGCCGCGACCGACTGGCAGGTCGACCCTCAGGCGCTGATGCCATTGACGCTCGCGGTCCTGCTGTTCTTCGGCCTGTTCGCGCTGACGGCGATCTACGTCGACATCGTGAACCCGATCTCCGAGCTGATCCAGTAGCGCTCGGGGGGCACGGCGCTCGGCGTCGGCTCGGGCGCGCACGGCTAGGGTTGGTGCGGACCTACACCACCACCGCGTTCGACTGCGAGGACCGCGTCCATGGGCACGTCACTGCCGATCCTGAACTCCGCGCCGCCACAGCCGGCCGCGCACCAGCCGCCCGGGCGGCGTGCCTGTCGCACTGTCCACGTCGGTGACGTCGCCGTGGGCGGCGACGCGCCGGTCAGCGTGCAGTCGATGACGACGACCCCCACGCATGACATCAACGCCACGCTGCAGCAGATCGCGGCGTTGAACGCCGCCGGGGTCGACATCGTCCGGGTCGCCGTGCCCCGGCAGGAGGACGCCGACGCGCTCGTCGCCATCGCGGCCAAGTCCACAGTGCCGGTGATCGCCGACATCCACTTCCAGTGGAAGTACGCGATGGCCGCGATCGAAGCGGGCTGTGCAGGGGTGCGCATCAACCCGGGCAACATCCGCAAGCACGACAAGGTCAAGGTGATCGGTGACGCCGCCAGCCAACGTGGCATCCCGATCCGCATCGGCGTCAACGGCGGCAGCCTCGAGGACGTGATCCTGGCCAGGTACGGCGGTGTCACCCCCGAGGCCATGGTCGAGTCGGCGCTGAACGAGGCCCGCCTGCTCGAGGACGTCGACTTCTACGACATCAAGATCTCGGTCAAGCACTCCGACCCGTGGGTGATGATCCAGACCTACCGCCTGCTGGCGGAGTCGTGCGACTATCCGCTGCACCTCGGCGTCACTGAGGCCGGGCCGCCCAGGACCGGCATCACCAAGAGCGCCGTCGGCATCGGCACCCTGCTCGCCGAGGGGATCGGTGACACGATCCGCGTGTCGCTGTCGGCGGATCCCGTCGAGGAGGTCAAGGCCGGCATCGGCATCCTCGAGGCCCTGCACCTGCGCGAGCGCGGGCTGGACATCGTGTCGTGCCCGTCGTGCGCGCGGGCGGAGGTCGACGTCTACACGCTCGCTGAGAAGGTGCAGGATGGGCTCGAGGGCATCGACGTCCCGCTTCGCGTGGCCGTGATGGGCTGCGTCGTCAACGGCCCGGGCGAGTCGCGCGAGGCCGACCTCGGCGTCGCGGCCGGCAAGGGCAAGGGCCAGATCCTCAAGAAGGGCGAGGTGCTGTTCACGGTCCAGGAGTCCGACATCGTCGAGACCCTGGTGCACTTCGCCAACGAGATGGCCGACGAGATCCGCGCGGAGCGTGGCGAGGGCGCGCCAACCGTCTCCGCCTAGGCTCCGAGGTGCACGGACCGAGGTCCATGAGCGATCGAGGAGGACGGCAATGCCGCCGTTGACGACCGAGGACGCCCGCACGTTCGTCGCCGACCACCACTGGGGTGTGCTGGTCACGCTCAAGTCATCCGACGGACGTCCGCAGCTGTCCAACGTCGCCTATGCGCTGATCGGCGACGAGATCCGCGTGTCGTTGACCGACAGCCGGGCGAAGACGGCGAACGTGCGCAGCGACCCGCGCGTCAGCCTGCACGTGACCAGTGACGACTTCTGGACCTACGTCGTGGTCGAGGGCACCGCGCACCTCTCGCCGGTCGCCAGCGACCCCGGCGACGAGACGTGCCGGCGGCTGCTCGAGTTGTACGAGGCGGTCAGCGACAAGCCGCACGACGACCCTGACGAGTTCCACGCCGCGATGGTCGACGAGGGGCGCCTGGAGCTGTCGTTCGACGTCGGTTACATGTACCCGACGCGCGACTGACCGCGTGGTCGCCCGTCGTGATCCCGTGATGGCCGTGACCGTGGGCGTCCAGGCCGCCGCGGCGTGCCGCTGTGCGCGGCGCATCGGGCGCCCACGCCAGGCGCCCCGTCGTCCCTGCGCGATCGCCCGCTGGTAGAACTGGGGGGTCGACCACGCCGCGGACGACAGCTGCGGTCCGACCCGGATCCGACCTGCGACGGCTGCAGCAGCGACGCCGTCAGGCACACCACGAGGTAGCCATCGATGCGACGTTCCCCGATGCGCCGGCTGGTCGCCGCCTCGGGACTCGTGCTGGTCCTGACGGTGTTCGGGACGATCGGCTACGCCATCCTCGGCGACGCGTCGGTGCTCGACGCGCTGTACATGACGATCATCACGATCGCCGCGGTCGGGTACGAGGAGACCATCAAGCTGGAGGGCTCGGCCCGGCTGTTCACGATCCTCGTCATCGCCCTGGGCGTCGGGTCGATCACCTTCCTCGTGGTCAGTGCGCTGGACTTCGTGCTCGAGGGTCACCTGGAGGATCTGCTCGGAAGGCGACGAATGGATCGCGAACTGTCGCGGCTGGACGGACACACGATCATCTGCGGCTTCGGTCAGGTCGGCCGGCACGTCGCGATGTACCTGCTGGAGCAACGCGAGCAGGTCGTCGTGGTCGACATCGATCGCAGCCGCGTCGACGCCGCACGCTCGTTCGACCTGCTGACGGTCCAGGCCGACGCATCACAGGAGGACGGCCTGCTCAGCGCCAACATCGGCCGGGCCTCCGCGGTGGTGGCGTGCGCACATGACGACGCCGACAACGTGCTCATCTCGCTGACCGCCAAGGGCATCAATCCCGACGCGTTCGTCGTCGCCCGCATCAAGCGTGACGAGAACGAGGCCAAGGTGCGCCGGGCCGGCGCCGACCGCGTCATCGCGCCGGCGGCGATCGGCGGCCGACGGATCGCGGCGCTCGTGACACGGCCGGGGATCGTCGACTTCCTCGACGTGCTCACCCAGGGCAACGAACAGGACCTCATGCTCGAGGAGGTCAACGTCCGGACCGGTGGCTCCCTCGACGGGCGCAGCCTGCGCGATCTCGAGCTGCGCGAGCGCCACGGCGTGACCGTCCTCGCCGTGCAGGCGCAGGGGCGCAGCACCAACACGCGACCGACGCCCGACACCGTGCTGCACGGCGGTGACGTGCTGGTCGTGCTGGGTGGCCGGGAGGCGCTGACCACGCTGCGCACCTGACGGGGGCCGCGAGGCCTGTCTGACGCGTCGGCGGGTGGCGCTGCCCATTGCCCGGCACGGTCGCCGCTGCTACGTTGTGAGACACCACAGCGGTCTACAGGATTGGGCCGAACGAGCTGAACGTACAACGCGTGAACGCTGGACGGTAGAAGGTGCAAGTGGGCGCGGGCCGCCCACTTTTCTCTTCTGCCAGGCGGGTGCAGCGGAAAGGACGGCCATGGGCGACAGGCCAGCGTCGCTCATCCGCGACCTCGTCGAACGGCAGGCGGGCGAGCTGAACGTCGACGTGCTCGCCGTCGAGCACAAGGGCGCGGGATCGCGCCAGGTGGTGCGCGTCGTCGTGGACCGCAAGGGCGGGGTCGCGGTCGGAACGTGTCAGCGGCTGTCCCAGCGGCTGTCCGAGCAGCTCGACGAGCTCGACCCGATCGGCGGCCGCTACACGTTGGAGGTGACGTCGCCCGGCGTCGACTGGCCGCTGACGGACCGGTCGGCGTTCGACCGGGTGGAGGGCCGGCAGGTGCTCATCCACCGTCGCGTCGACGCGGACCGCGTCGACCAGGTGCGCGGGCGGGTCGTGCGCGCTGGTCCCGACGCGGTCGAGATCGACGACGGCGGCGACAGCGCGGTGCTCGTCGCCTACACCGACATCGTCACGGCGGCGCAGGCCCTGCCGTGGTAGCCGGCGGCAGGAACATGGACCGACCGGGGTAGGTCCTACGGACACCGACACCGACACCGCGAAGAGGGCGGGCAGTCGCAGACGAGGAGAGGAGCGCCGCCAATGCGTGTCGACATCCCAACACTGCGCATGATGGAGCGCGAGAAGGGCCTCGGGTTCGAGACGATCGTCGAGGCGCTCGAGAGCGCGCTGGCGAGTGCGTACAAGCGGTCCCACGCCGACGCCGAGGACGCGCGCGTCACGATCGACCGGGACAGCGGCGACGTGACGATCTTCGCCCAGGAGCTCGACGAAGCGGGCCATGTGGTCCGCGAGTGGGAGGACTCGCCGTCGGACTTCGGCCGCATCGTCGCGCAGACCGCCAAGCAGGTGCTGATGCAGCGCCTGCGCGAGGCCGAGCGGGAGCTGACCTACGGCGAGTACTCGGGCCGCGAGGGCGACCTGGTCACGGGAACCGTGCAGATCCACGACAACCGTGTCACCGTCCTCGACCTCGGCAACGCGGAGGCGGTGCTGCCGGTGGCCGAGCAGGTCCCGGCCGAGCGGACCGCGGGGCGTTACGAGCACGGCACACGCCTGCGTGCGTACGTGACCGAGGTCCGACGGACGCTCAAGGGTCCCCAGATCGTGTGCTCGCGCAGCCACCCGAACCTCGTCGAGGAGCTGTTCCGCCTGGAGGTCCCCGAGATCGCCGACGGGCTTGTGCACATCCGCGCCATCGCGCGTGAGGCCGGCTACCGGACGAAGATCGCGGTGGCGTCGAACGACGACACCGTCGATCCGGTCGGCGCATGCGTGGGTGCACGCGGCACGCGCGTGCTCGCCATCGTCGAGGAGCTGTCCGGCGAGAAGGTCGACATCGTTCCGTGGGCGGACGAACCGGCCGCGTTGGTCAGCAACGCGCTGTCACCGGCGAAGGTCTCCGAGGTCTACCTGTACGCGGACGAGCAGCCGCCCACCGCGGTCGTGGTGGTCCCCGACTACCAGCTGTCGCTGGCGATCGGACGGGAGGGCCAGAACGCCCGACTCGCGGCGCGCCTCACCGGATGGCGCATCGACATCAAGAGCGAGACCCAGTTCGCCGAGGAGCAGGCGGCGTTCGAGGCGGCCCTCGCCCGCGGTGAGATCGACGAGTACGGAAACCCGCTCGACCCGGGAGGGTCGACGTCGGACGTCGATCCGGAGCCGACGGGGTAGAGTGGATGTCCAGGGCGCGTCGTCGTCCACGGATCGCCCACGTCGCATGTGCATCGGGTGTCGCCGCCGCAGCCAGCAGCGGTCGCTCGTCAGGTTCACAGTCGCTGGGGGCGCGGTCGTGGTCGACGCCGACCAGCGGCTGCCCGGCAGGGGAGCCTACGTGTGTGGGCGGACGCAGTGCGCGACCCGGGTGATCTCCGACGGACGACGACTGGTACATGCGCTGCGAACCACTCGCGACCGCGTCATCGTCGACACGGAGGCACTGCTGCAAGACTGGAAGGTCAACCGGCGCGACGACGCCGCAGGATCGGCTCCGCCGAACGGGATGACCGTCGCGGAGCACACACACAATGCGGAGCGTGCGCAGGACCGGCTGCGCCGGACAGATGATCAATCGCAGGGCGACGAGCGCCGTCCCGACAACGGGCACGACCACGGCGCAGATCGCCGCGTAGGAGATGGCACGTGAGCAAGGTTCGAATCTACGAGCTCGCCAAGGAGACGGGACTTCCCAACCAGGAGGTCATCCGTCGGCTGTCCGAGCTCGGCATCGCGGCGCGGTCGCACTCGTCGACCGTCGAGAGCGTCGACGCGACGCGTTTCCGTGAGAGCCTCGGCCAGCAACGGGAGGCTCGGCGTCGCGCCGAGGAGGAACGTGCCCGCCGCGAGGCCGAGCAGTACGACGTGGAGGCCGTCCGCCAGGCCGCCGCGGAGTCCAAGGCGCGCCGGATCCTGCCGCCACACCTGCGCAAGGCTCGGGAGGCCAGGCAGCAACAGCCGGCGGCCGCGGCGCGGCGGTTCCGCCCACCGACGACGGCCTACCGTCCGGAGTCCGGCGGTGGCGTCAGCGTCGGTGGCGATGCGGCACCGACCGAGGCGCCCGTACCGCCGCAGCAGCCAGCGGCGCCCGCGCCGCTGGCGCAGTCCGCGCCGCCTGCGCCGCCGGCGCAGGAGCAGCCTGCCGAGACCAGCGAGCCGCCGGCCGCCGAGGCGCCCGTCACGCCCACCCAGGCGACGCCCTCCCAGCCAGAGCCCGCGCAGCCGACGGCACGCGCCGCGGACGCCGCACGCGCCGGCCTCGTGCGTCCCGCGCCACCCGCCAGCGAGGTGCGGCAGACACAGGAGCAGCCGGCGGCGCCGGCGGCACCGCCGGCGCCGGCCGCCCGCGCGCCGCAGCGCACCGATGACGAGCCGGTCGGCCAGCCCGGCGTCCCCCGGCCAGGAACGCCACCCCGGCCCGGACAACCCACGGTGCCGCGTCGGCCGCTGAGCCCGGCCGCGACCGGACGTCCCGTCGAGCCCCGGCGTCGCGTCGAGCACGAACTTCCCAAGGAGGGCACGGGACGCCGGGCCATCCCGCCTCCCGTCCGCGAGGCCCCCAAGGGCGGTCCCAGCCGGGCGCCGGGACGTCCCGGTGGCCCAGGCGGCCCCCCCGGTGGCCCAGGCGGCCCCTCCGGTGGCCCGGGTGGCCCCGGCGGTCCCGGCGCTCCCGGAACCCGCCGCAAGAAGGGCAAGAAAGGCCGGCGCAAGAAGGAGCCGACGCTCCAGGACCAGTTCGAGGAGCAGGCCCAGCCGCGGCGCCGTCGTGGCGAGCCGGTGCAGGCCGGCGTCGAGGGTCCGGTCGATGTGCTGCCGGGCATCACGGTCGGCGAGTTCGCCAAGCTGATCAACGTCAACCCGACCGACATCGTGCGGGTGCTGTTCGGCATGGGCGAGATGATCACCGTCACGCAGTCGATGTCGCAGGACCTGATCGAGGTGGTCGCGGCGGAGATGAACGCCGACCTCAACTTCGTCACGCCCGAGGACCTCGAGTTCGGCCCTGAGATCGAGGACAAGCCCGAGGACCTCAGGCCGCGTCCGCCGGTGGTGACCGTGATGGGTCACGTCGACCACGGAAAGACGCTCCTGCTCGACGCGATCCGCCAGACCGACGTCGTGAGCGGCGAGGCGGGCGGCATCACCCAGCACATCGGTGCGTACCAGGTGCGCCGTGACGGCCGGCCGATCACCTTCATCGACACGCCGGGTCACGAGGCGTTCACGCAGATGCGCGCCCGCGGCGCACAGGTGACCGACGTCGCGATACTCGTCGTCGCCGCCGATGACGGCGTCAAGCCGCAGACGGTCGAGGCGATCGACCACATCCGCGCGGCCGAGGTGCCGATCATCGTCGCGGTCAACAAGATCGACAAGGAGACGGCCGACCCGACCCGCGTACGCAGCCAGCTCACCGAGCACGAGCTGGTCGCCGAGGAGTTCGGTGGGCAGACCACCATGGTCGACGTGTCCGCCAAGACGGGTGCGAACCTCGACGAGCTGCTCGAGATGGTGCTGCTGCAGGCCGACGTCAGCGAGCTCCAGGCCAACCCCGACCGGGAGGCCCAGGGGGCCGTGATCGAGGCCAACCTCGACCGCGGCCGCGGCGCCGTGGCGACGGTGCTGGTGCAGACCGGCACGCTGCGCATCGGCGACAACCTCGTCGCGGGGATCGCCGACTGCAAGGTCCGGGCGATGTTCGCCGACGACGGCAGCCAGGTCACCGAGGCAGGACCGTCGCGTCCGGTGCAGGTACTCGGGTGGAGCGAGGTGCCGGCCGCCGGTGACGAGTTCCGTGTCGTGGCCGACGAGCGCACCGCGCGGGAGATCGCAGAGAACCGGCAGGCGCGCGAGCGGCGGATGGAGCTGGCAGAGCGGCGCACGCTGTCGCTGGAGGATCTGTCCGGTGCGATCGCGGAGGGCAAGCTCGAGACGCTGAACCTGATCGTCAAGGGCGACGTGGCGGGATCGGTCGAGGCTGTCGCGGACGCGATGGAGAAGCTCGAGCTGCCGGAGGTCAAGATCCGCATCATCCGCAAGGGTGTGGGCGCGGTGACCGTCGACGACGTCAACTTCGCCGAGGCGTCGGACGCGATCGTGATCGCGTTCAACGTGCGGCCGGAGGCCAACGCCCGTGCGGCGATCGAAGAGTCCGGGATCGATCTGCGGCAGTACTCGGTCATCTACAAGGCGGTCGAGGACATCGAGCGCGCGGTGGCCGGCATGCTGGCGCCCGAGTTCGAGGAGGTCGTCACCGGCCGGGCCGAGGTCCGGGAGGTCTTCAAGATCCCGCGTGGCTTCGTGTTCGGCTGCTACGTCACCGACGGCGCCGTCCGGCGCAACGGCGCGGTGCGGGTCATCCGCGACGGCGTCGTCGTCGCCGACGACAAGGTGGCGTCACTGCGCCGCTTCAGTGACGACGTCACCGAGGTCAGCGCCGGGTACGAGTGCGGCGTCGGTCTGGACCGCTTCCAGGACATCAAGGTCGGCGACGAGTTCGAGCTCTACGAGGAGCGCGAGGTGGACCGCACCTAGCCCGCGGGCAACGGGTAGGCGTCAGGCAGCCGACGGGTCGGCGGCAGACAGGAGGTCGGGCGGACGTGGTCGTCGCGATGGTCACCGTCTTCCTGCGCCTGCCCGCCGCGGGTTCGCTGAAGGACAAGCGCGGCGTCACGCGTCGGCTGATCGCTCGCCTGCGCCGCGAGCTGAACGTGTCGGTCGCGGAGGTCGGTGGTCTGGACTCGTGGCAGCGCTGCGTGCTGGGTGTCGCGGTCGCCGCCGGCAGCGAGACCGGCGCGCGCAAGGTCGCCCAGCAGGTCGAGAAGATCGTGCTGCGTGAGCATCGCGTCGAACTTCTCGACATCGTCGTCGAGATCACCGCTTCACAGCCCGCCTGACCATCGCCACCACGTCCACGACCCGAAAGGCACAGCCCGTGGGTTCCCCCCGAGCCAACCGCGTCCCCGAGCGGATCAAGGAGATCCTCGCCGAGCTCGTCGGCACGCTGAAGGATCCCCGTGTCGGGTTCGTCACGATCACCGACGTCCGCACGACCGCCGACTTCGGCAAGGCGACCGTCTACTATACGGTGCTCGGCGCTCCTGATGACAGTTCGCCTTCTGACCGCTCAGCCGCCCACCCTCCAGGGTCCTCCGGCGACCCGTCATCAGTCGCGGTGGTCGCGGGTGACGACAAGGAGGCGGCACGGGCGCAGGAGCGGACGGCCGAGGGGCTGGCAAGCGCGACACCGTTGCTGCGGCGCGAGCTGGGCCGGCGGCTGCGGCTCCGGCAGGTCCCGGTGCTCGAGTTCGTCCACGATCCCGTCCCGGCGCGTGGTCGGCGGATCGAGGCGTTGCTCGACGAGGCGCGACCGGACAAGTGACCGTCAGCGAGTCCGCGTGGCGTCAGGCCGTCGACGCGCTGTCGGCTGCGAACGAGGTGGCGCTGGCGTGCCACGTCGACCCCGACGGTGACGCGCTCGGCTCCATGCTCGCGCTGCAGCGCTTTCTGAGCGGTCGCGGGGTGAGGACGGCCGCAAGCTGGGGAACCGTCGACGCCGATGCCGGCGACGAGCTCGCGGTCCCTCCGCAGTACGCGTTCCTTCCGGGCCTGGACACGCTCGTGGTGCCGGAGCGCTTCCCGGCCAGCCCGTCGCTGATGGTGGCGTTCGACACCGGGGCACCGGGACGCCTGGGATCGCTGCGGGCCGCCGCCGAGGCGGCCGACACGCTGATCGTGCTCGACCACCATGCCAGTGGTGAGGAGTTCGGCGACATCCGGCTGGTCGATGGCTCGCTGGCCGCGACGGCCGTGCTCGTCGACGAGCTGATCAGCCGGCTCGGCGGTGAGCTGGACCGCGAGACGGCGATCTGCCTGTACACCGCGCTGGTCACCGACACCGGACGGTTCCAGTACGCGAGCACGACGCCGGGGGTGCTGCGGCTGGCGGCACGGCTGATCAGCCTCGACATCGAACACGCGGAGATCAACCGACAGGTGTGGAGCACGCACAGCTTCGGCTACCTCAAGCTGCTCGCGAAGGTCCTGGAGCGCACGACGCTCGATCCGAGCACGGCGCTGCTGTGGACGGCGGTGACCCGCGAGGACCTCGAGCGGTTCGGGGTGTCGTGGCAGGAGACCGAGGGTCTGATCGACGTGCTGCGCAGCGTGGGCACGGCTCGTGTCGCGATGATCGCCAAGCAGCAGTCGGACCTGGCGTGGAAGGTGTCGCTGCGCAGCCGGGGCGATGTCGACGTCGGAGTGATCGCACGGGATCTGGGCGGCGGAGGTCACGCGTTCCTGGCGGGACTGGTCGCAGATGGACCGATCGAGGACATCGTGGAACGGGTGTCGGCGGCCATCGCCGCCCACGACGAGGTGCCGGCGGCCGCCATGTCCGGGAGGGGCGGCCGATGAGCGCGGGTACGTCGATGCCTCCCGACGGCGTGCTGGTGATCGACAAGCCCGTCGGGTGCACGTCGCACGACGTGACCAACCGCATCCGCCGCGCGCTGCGGCACGCGTACGGTGCGGCCGGTCGGCGCCACGGGCACAAGGTCGGTCACACGGGCACCCTCGATCCGTCCGCCACCGGCGTGCTGGTGGTGTGCCTGGGCAGGGCGACCCGCCTGGTGCGGTGGTTGCAGGCCGGGACGAAGACGTACGAGGCCCGCATGCAGCTGGGCCGGGCGACCACGACGCTGGACGCCGACGGTGAGATCACCGAGGAGCATGATGCGTCGCACCTCGACGAGCGCACGGTGTGCGAGGCGTTCAAGCGCTTCGTCGGTCCGATCGAGCAGATCCCTCCCATGGTGTCGGCGGTGAAGGTGGACGGCGAACGCCTGCACGCCCGCGCGCGGCGCGGCGAGGTGGTCGAACGGGAGCCGCGTGCCGTCGTCGTCCACGATCTGGTCCTCGTGGACTTCACCGCCGGGGTCCTGCCCGAGGTCGAGTTCCTGGTGAGCTGTTCGGCGGGCACCTATGTCAGGTCGCTCGCGGACGACGTCGGCCGCGCACTGGGAGTCGGCGGACACCTCACCGCGCTGCGCCGCCTGGCGTCGAGTGGCGCACGCATCTCACAGGCGGCGGCGCTCGATGACGCCCTGGCCGCCATCGCGCGCGGGGACATCGGCGAGCTGCTGCTGACCCCGGCGGCGGCCCTGGCGCAGGCGCACTACCCTACGGTCGTGATCGCCGCTGACGCCGTCTCCCAGCTGTCCCGCGGTCGTCCCATCGACCCGACCGGCCACGACGGTCCGGTCGCGGTGGTCGACGGTGCGGGCGAGCTCATCGCCGTCGTGGAGGAAACCGACGGCCGGGCGCGTCCGTTGATCGTCTACTCGCCGGCATGACCGCGCACGACAGGCACACCTCATGAGCGCGCCCGACGTGGTCGTCGGTGACCTGTCAGCCGTCGCCCTGACACCGTCCGCGGTCTCGGTCGGCTTCTTCGACGGCGTGCACCGGGGCCACCAGGCGATCATCGGTCGTTCCCAGGACCACGCCGCCCGTCACGGACTGCGCAGCGTGGTGGTCACCTTCGACCGCCACCCGCTGCAGATCGTGCGGCCGGACAAGGTCCCGCCGCTGCTCATGACCACGCCGCGGCGTGCGCGCACGCTGGCCGACCTCGGGGTCGACGCCGTCGTCGTCCTACCGTTCGATGAGCGGCTGCGCATGCTGTCGGCCGAGACCTTCATCACCCGGGTGCTGCGCGGGGCGTTGGATGCGCGTCACATCGTGGTCGGAGGCAACTTCCGCTTCGGGCACGGCGCGGCGGGCGACGTCGATCTGCTGACCCGGGTCGGCGCGCGTGACGGGTTCACCGTCGACGGCGTCGACCTGCTGACGGCCGATGGCGAGGAGATCAGCTCGTCGCGCATTCGCGCCGCGCTCGGCGACGGAGACGTCGATCTGGCCGCGCGCCTGCTCGGCCGTCCGTTCGGCATCGACGGGACCGTGATCCACGGCGACCACCGTGGCAAGGGCCTGGGCTATCCGACCGCCAACCTCGAGGTCGACGACCGGGTCGTGGTGCCCGCCACGGGCGTGTACGCCGGGGTGCTGACGCACCCGGACGGGCGCGAGTTGCCCGCCGTGACCAGCATCGGCACGAACCCGACGTTCAACGGTGCGACGCTGCGGGTCGAGACGTACGTGCTGGACTTCGATGAGGACCTGTACGGTCTGGACGTCATGGTCGACCTGCGCCGGTTCCTGCGCGGTCAGCAGCGCTTCGACGACGTCGCCGCGCTGATCGCCGCGATGGACGGCGACGTCCGCCGGGCGCGACGGGTGGGCGCCGACGACCACCTGCCGGGTGGCGTCGGCGGCCGGATGACCTGACGCGGGCGGTGGCCACACGACCGTCGCCCGACACGCCTCCGTGTGGCGCGGTCCGCGGGCCATCGATGGTGGTGCGGCGAGGGTGCTAGCATTGGACGCTGTGGTGTGCTCGGAGCTTTTCTGAGCGCGTGACAATCCCACCGGGCCCTCGGACGGGCCACTGGCGTGCGCCGACACCGCAGCCACGACGCCGACGACCGGGCACGCACCGGCGCGCAGGCGTCCACCGACGAGGAAAGCAAGAAGACGAGACATGAGCAGAGCGGTCATCGCTGACAAGCGCAAGATCATCGAGGAGTACGCGACCGACGAGCACGACACCGGCTCGCCGGAGGTGCAGGTCGCGCTGCTGACGGCGCGGATCAACCATCTGACCGAGCACCTGAAGACCCACGCCAAGGACCACCACTCGCGCCGCGGCCTGCTGCAGATGGTCGGCCGCCGCCGGCGCCTGCTGGGGTACCTCCAGCAGACCGACGTCGAGCGGTACCGGACGCTGATCAAGCGTCTCGGCCTGCGTCGGTGACACCCACGCCGAGCCCACCGACGGGCTCGGCGTCATCGCATTCCCGGACCGTTGTGTCGTTCCCGCGTGCGCGTCAGCTGTCAGTGGAGGGAGCAGTGCCGTCGGTACTGGTCGGTCCACTGGGAACTGGCGCGGTCGGGGGCGCACCGGCCACAGCCACAATGAGAGGTTCCCACGAATCATGAGCAGACTCGGCAGTACAGATGTCGTCGGCACGATCGGCGACGCACAGATCCGCTTCGAGACCGGCGCGGTCGCCCAGCAGGCCGGAGGCGCGGTCGTCGCGTCGATCGGTGAGACGATCCTGCTCGTCACGTCCACGGCGTCGGGCCGTCCCAAGGACCACCTGGACTTCTTCCCGCTGACGGTCGACTACGAAGAGCGCATGTACGCCGCCGGCAAGATCCCCGGCGGGTTCTTCAAGCGCGAGGGTCGTCCCAGCGAGCAGGCGATCCTGACATGCCGTCTGATCGACCGCCCGATGCGGCCGACGTTCGCCGACGGCCTGCGCAACGAGGTCCAGATCCTGATCACCACCCTGTCGGCCGATCAGGTCAACCCGCCGGACGTGCTGGCGATCAACGGCGCGTCGTTGGCCACGCTGCTGGCCGGCATCCCCTTCGACGGGCCGGTCGCCGGCGTGCGCATGGCCATGGCGCGCGACGGCTCCTGGACCGCGTTCCCGAGCTTCGCCTTCCTCGAAGAGGAGGCGGTGTTCGACCTCGTGGTGGCCGGACGGCTCAACCACACCAGCGACGAGATCGACATCCTGATGGTGGAGGCCGAGGCGACCACCAACGCCGTCGACATCATCGAGACCGGTGGCACGAAGCCGACCGAGGATGTCGTGGCCGCCGCGATCGAGGAGTCCAAGACCTACCTGCGCCAGCTGTGTGACCTGCAGATGAGCCTGGCCAAGCAGGCCGGGCGGTCCGAGGACACCTTCAAGCGGTTCCTGGCGTACGACGACAAGGTCATGGCCGCCGTCGACAGCGCCGTGTCGGCGGACCTGCAGGCGCTGCTCGCCGACGGCGAGCTCGACAAGGCGACGCGCACCGAGCGCACCGTCGCGCTCCGCGAGCGGGCGCTGGACGCCGTCTTCAACGAGGCCGGTGACGTCGACGTCACCGACGAGGAGCTCGAGAAGCAGGGCCGCAACGCGTTCCGCTCGCTGGAGAAGCGTCTCATCCGTCAGCGCATCGTGCGCGACGGCGTGCGCATCGACGGCCGTGGGCCGCGCGACATCCGTCCGCTGTCCGCCTCCGCCGGCGTCCTGCCGCGTGCGCACGGGTCGGGCCTGTTCTCGCGGGGCGAGACACAGGTCCTCAACATCCTCACCCTGGGCATGCTGCGGGAGGCGCAGCGGCTGGACAACCTCTCGCCCGACGACGAGAAGCGCTACATCCACCACTACAACTTCCCACCGTTCTCGACCGGCGAGACGGGGTTCATGCGTGGCCCGAAGCGCCGGGAGATCGGGCACGGTGCCCTCGCCGAGCGTGCGCTGCTGCCGGTGATCCCCGACGCCGACGCGTTCGCCTACGCGCTCCGGCTGGTCAGCGAGGTGCTGAGCTCCAACGGCTCGACGTCGATGGCCAGCGTCTGCGCCTCGACGCTGTCGCTGATGGACGCCGGGGTGCCGATCCACGCGCCGGTCGCGGGCATCGCGATGGGGCTGATCTCCGAGGACGACAGCTACGTGACCCTGACCGACATCCAGGGTGCCGAGGACGCCTTCGGCGACATGGACTTCAAGGTCGCGGGCACGCCTGAGTTCGTGACGGCGCTGCAGCTGGACACCAAGCTGTCGGGCGTCCCCGCCCGCGTGCTCGGTGACGCGTTGAGCCAGGCCCGCGACGCGCGCATGGAGATCCTCCAGGTCATCACCGACGAGATCGCCGAGCCCCGCAGCGAGATGAACCCGCACGCCCCGCGGGTCATCGTCGAGTACATCCCCGGCGACAAGATCGGCGAGGTGATCGGGCCGAAGGGCAAGATCATCCGCGAGATCACCGAGGAGTCCGGTGCCGACGTCGACATCGACGACGTCGACGGACGCGGCGTGGTCAAGATCTACGCCGCCGACGCCAGCAAGGCCGAGCTCGCGCTGCAGCGTGTGCGGGCCATCGCCAACCCCGTGATCCCCCGCGAGGGCGAGCGCTACTTCGGCACGGTCGTCAAGACCACCGACTTCGGTGCGTTCGTCACGCTCACGCCGGGATCCGACGGGCTGCTGCACATCTCGAAGCTGGGCGGCGACAAGCGACTGGCCCACGCTGACGAGGCGGTCAGCGTCGGCGATCAGCTGTGGGTCGAGGTCGTGCAGGTCCGCGACGGGCGGAAGTTCTCCCTCGATCTCGTCGAGGACGGCGGTGACGACGACGTCGCCACCGGCGACGCCGCCACCGGCGACGCCGCTGCCCAGGCACCGAGCGAGCCGACGGCGAGCCGGACCGACGACGCCGGCGGACGCCCACGCACCCGCGGCCGTGACGGCGACGGGGAGGGCGACGAACGTCGGCGCACACGGGAGCGCACCCGCGGTGACGACGACGGGTCGACCGTGCGTCGGCGGCGCCGCCG
The DNA here is from genome assembly GCA_036374135.1 of Euzebyales bacterium. Classification (NCBI taxonomy): domain Bacteria; kingdom Bacillati; phylum Actinomycetota; class Nitriliruptoria; order Euzebyales; species Euzebyales bacterium. The sequence goes on along the minus strand of DASUUK010000103.1, from coordinate 32,442 downwards.
ACGCATCTGAGCCGGCCCACGGATCGGGCGGCGGGGCGCGCGCGTCCCCTCCGCCCGGGCAGACGATGACGATCTTGCCGTAGCGACGACCAGGACGACGATGCACGACGACCCAGCGCAGGGACAGACCCTCGCGCGGCAGGACATCCGCCAGGTCACGCTCCCGTCGGGCGTCCGGCTCGTGACCGAGCGGATGCCCGATGTCCGCTCGGTCAGTGTCGGCTTCTGGATCAACGCCGGTGCGCGTGACGAGGAGCCGCAGGTCGCCGGAGCGAGCCACTTCCTGGAGCACCTGCTGTTCAAAGGGACGTCCCGGCGCTCGGCCGCCGAGATCGCGGGCGCGTTGGAGGCGGTCGGTGGTGACCTGAACGCCTTCACCAGCAAGGAGTACACCTGCTTCTACGCGCGGTGCCTCGACCGCGACCTGGCGTTGTCCGTCGACGTGCTGGCGGACATGGTCACGTCCGCGCTCGTCGCGGCGCCGGATGTCGACGCCGAGCGGTCGGTGGTGCTCGAAGAGATCCGCATGCACCGCGACACGCCCGACGACCTGGTGCACAGCGTGTTCAGTGAGGCACTGTTCGGGACGCATCCGCTCGGGCGCGAGGTGCTGGGCACCGCGGGCACCATCTCATCGGTGCCCCGCGACGACATCTACGCCTACTACCGGTCGCGGTACGTGCCGTCCAACGTGGTCGTGGCAGTCGCGGGCAACATCGAGCACGACGAGGTGGCCCGTCTCGTCGAGGCCGCGCTGACCGGCTGGGCACCCGCGGACGCGCCGCCCCGCCGTCAACTGCTCACGATGGACCGCCCGGCCCGGCCCGTCGGGCTGCGCAGCCGTCCGACCGAGCAGGCGCACGTGTGCTTCGGCGGCGTCGGCTTCGCCCGCGACGACGAGCGCAGGTTCGCCGCGCGCGTGCTGGAGCAGGCGGTCGGCGGTGGCATGGCGTCGCGGCTGTTCCAGGAGGTCCGTGAGCGCAGGGGGCTGGCCTACTCGGTGTACAGCTACCTGTCCTCGCAGGCCGAGGTGGGCTACCACGCGGTCTACGCCGGCACGGCCGTCGAGCGGGTCACCGAGGTGCTCGACGTCGTACGCGAGGAGTTGGCGAGGGTCCTCCGGGCCGGTCTGGGCGATGACGAACTGGCGGCCGCGAAGGGCGCGCTGACCGGATCGTTGATCCTCGGCCTCGAGGACACCGGCAGCCGCATGACCCGCCTGGGCCGCGCCGTCGTGTGTGACCTGCCGCTGCTGTCGCTGGATGACATCATGGCGGCGATCGATGCGGTCGACCACGCGGCGGTCGGTGACGTCTCCCGCGCGTTGTTCGGCCACGACTGGTCGCTGGCGATCGTCGGCCCGTTCGAGGATCGCGACATCGATCGCTTCACCGGCTACAGCGACCGCCTGGCGGCCTGACCGATGCGTGTCGCAGTGATCGGTGCCCACGGCCGGATGGGCTCGCTGACGTGTCAGGCGATGGCCGAGGCCGCGGACCTCGAACTGGTCGCCCGCGTGGGATCGGGTGACGCGCTCGACGAGGTGGTCGACGGCGGCGCCGACGTGGCGGTGGAGTTCACGACCCCGGCCACGGTCCACGACAACGTCGTGTGGCTGCTCGACCGGGGGATCCACGCGGTCGTCGGTGCGTCGGGCCTCGACGCCGCCCAGCTCGAGGACCTGTCGCGGCGGACCGGCACGGCGCACTGCCTGGTCGTGCCGAACTTCGCCATCGGTGCCGTGCTCATGATGCGCCTCGCCGAGCAGGTGGCCGCGCACATGCCCCAGGCCGAGATCATCGAGGCCCACCACGAGCGCAAGGCCGACGCGCCCAGCGGCACCGCGCTGCGCACCGCGGAGCGCATCGCCGCGGCCCGCCGTGGAACCGTCGCGGTACCGGGGCCGGTCGACAACGTCGCACGCGGCATGATCCGTGACGACGTGCCGGTCCACAGCGTCCGGCTGCCCGGCGTCGTGGCGAGTCAGGCGGTCGTGTTCGGCGCGACCGGGCAGACGCTCACGATCCGCCACGACTCGATCGATCGGCGGTCGTTCATGCCGGGCGTGCTCATGGCGGTGCGCGCGGTCGGCGATCTCCCGGGCCTGACCGTCGGGCTCGACGCGCTGCTGTGATGTGACCGCCGGGGAAGATCCTCAACGCCCGGCGCGCACATGTTCCCCAGTCGCCGTAGCCGGGCGCGTCGATGCGCCGGCGTCGTGCACGCGGGTGGGGGGATGGCCCGCCGGCCGTGTGGTCCAGCCGGGATCGTGGTGAGGTGCACCGGTCGTGGAGGCGCCGCCAGCTAGACTGCGGGACGCGGCGGAGCGGCGTGCGACAGCCGTCGGGCCGACCGGCGAGGTCCGCGGAGCCGGGTTCCGCGGGACATGCGGCGGGCCGGAAACGCCGGACCACGAGCGACACAGTGATTGCAGGTGATGACCATGCCCGCGTTCGGACACGTGCTGACGGCGATGGCGAGTCCGATGCTGCCGGACGGCACGCTCGATCTCGATGGGGCCCAGAAGCTGGCTCACCACCTCGTCGAGCACGGCAACGACGGTCTCGTGGTGGCCGGGACGACCGGCGAGTCGCCGACGCTCTCGCACGACGAGACGCTCGATCTGTTCTCGGCGGTCGTCGATGCCGTCGGCGGCCACGCCAAGGTCGTGGCGGGGGTCGGCAAGAACGACACGGCCGAAACCGTCGCGCTCGCGGCCGAGGCGGCGCCCCGCGGCATCGACGGCATCATGCTCGTGACGCCCTACTACAACCGGCCGCAGGTGCGCGGGTTGGAGGCGCACTTCACGACCGTCGCGGCCGCCGTCGACCTGCCGGTGCTGCTCTACAACATCCCGGGGCGCACCGCGGCGGAGATCCCGCCGGCGTCGCTGCTGGCGCTCGCCGAACGCGTCGACAACATCGTGGGCGTCAAGGACGCCGTCAAGGACCTCGACAAGGCCGCGTGGCTCGTCTCTCGCAAGCCGGACGACTTCGATGTCTACGCGGGCAACGACATCGACCTGCTGCCGCTGCTGGCGGTCGGCGCCGTCGGCGTGGTCAGCGTCGCGGGGCACTTCGTCGCGGACCGGCTCGCGCGCATGATCGAGGTCTTCCCGCGCGATCCGGCTGCTGCGCGCAATGATCACCTCGCGCTGCTCGGGCTGTTCACGGCACTGTTCATCGAGTCGAACCCGGCACCGCTGAAGGCAGGCCTCGAGCTGGTCGGTCTGCCCGGTGGCGCCGTGCGGCCCCCGTTGGCCGCCGCGAGCGATGCCACGATCACGGCGATGCGCGCCGCCCTGGGCGCGGCCGGCGTCGTCCTCGCGGGAGCGCCATGAGCGGTCGACCGGTCGAGATCTCCTTCTTCGGCGGACTCGGTGAGATCGGTGCCAACATGGCGGCGATCGAGGTCGATGGCCGCATCGCACTGATCGATGTCGGGCTGATCTTCCCGGACGCCGAGCACTACGGCATCGACCTGATCCTGCCGGACTGGTCCGTCCTGCGCGACCGCGCCGACGACGTGGACTGCGTGGTGCTCACCCACGGCCACGAGGACCACATCGGAGCGCTGCCGTTCTTCCTGCGCGAGTTCGGTCCGCTGCCGGTCTACGGCAGCCGGCTGACGTTGGGGCTGGTGCGCGCCAAGCTCGAGGAGCATCCCGACGTCACGGCGGAGATGGTCGAGGTCGAGGCGGGGGAGCGCATCGAGGCGCCGCCGTTCGATCTCGAGTTCGTCGCGATGAACCACTCGATCCCCGACGCGCTGGGCGTCGCCTTGCACACGTCGCACGGAACGGTCCTGCACTCGGGTGACTTCAAGCTCGACCAGACGCCGATCGACGGGCGGCCCACGGACCTGCCCCACCTGGCGGCGCTGGGCGACGCCGGCGTCGCACTGCTGCTCGCCGACTCGACCAACGCAGAGGTCGGCGGACTGATCCCCAGCGAGCGTGTCGTCGGCCACACCCTGCGCGAGGTGTTCGCCGAAGCGACCGGCCGCATCGTCGTCACGACGTTCGCGAGCCACATCCACCGCGTGCAGCAGGTGCTGTCGGCGGCGCGCGAGGAGGGTCGCCGCGTCTGCTTCGTCGGCCGGTCGATGGTGCGCAACACCGCGATCGCCCGCGAGTTGGGCTACCTGGACTACGACGACACCGAGATCATCGAACTGGATCAGGTTGACACGCTGCCGGCGGACGACGTCGTGATCATCTGCACGGGCTCGCAGGGCGAGCCGTTCGCCGCCCTGTCGTTGATGGCGGTCGGCCAGCACCGGCAGGTCACCGTCGGCGAGGGCGACACGGTCGTCATGGCGTCGTCGGTCATCCCTGGCAACGAGCACGCCATCTACCGCTCGATCAACAACCTGTTCAGGCGAGGCGCGCGCGTCGTGCACAAGGGTGTCGCCGACATCCACGTGTCCGGCCACGCGTCGGCCGACGAACTGCGCATGGTCCACAACATCGTGCGCCCGAAGGCTGTGATCCCGGTGCACGGCGAGTACCGCCACTTGGTGGTCCACGCGGGGATCGCGCGCGAGACCGGCGTCGATCCGGCGCAGGTGCTCGTGTGCTCCGACGGCGACCGCGTCGTGCTCGAGGACGGCGTCGTGCGCCGGGGGGAGGGCTTCACCGCCGGGCGCGTCTTCGTCGACGGTCTCGGCGTCGGGGATGTCGGCAACGCCGTGCTCCGCGACCGTCACCGCCTGTCCAACGAAGGCATCTGCGTGGCCACCGTCGTCCTCGACTCGCGCGGTCGGGTGGTCGGCGACATCGACGTCACGCAGAGCGGGATCATCTACGAGAAGGAGCACTCCGACCTGCTGACCAAAGCGGCGGGAGTGCTGCAGGGTGAGCTCGCGGACCGCGGTCATGAGGGGGATCCGAGCGTCGTGCGCCGCCTCGTCGTGCAGACGTTGGCGCGCTTCTGGCGCGACGAGGTCGGTCGCCGTCCCGTCATCCATCCGCTGATCGTGGAGGTGTGACGATCGCGACGCGCTCGCAGTCCACGAAGCGCTCGTCGACGCGCACGTCGGGCACGCGCTCGAAGCGCACGCGCAGCACGAAGCGCGCTTCGCAGGAGCAGCGCGACCTGTGGCGTGACGGGTGGGGCGTCGCGCTGCTCATCCTCGCGGTGCTGTCGATGCTCGGCGTGTACCTGCACGCCGCGGGGCTGGTCGGCAGCTTCCTCGAGCTGCTGTTCCTCGGGCTGTTCGGCGTGTTCGGGCTGCTCGCGCCACCGGCGCTGGCGGCGGCCGGCATCATGCTGCTGCGGCCGGCGCGCCCACGCAACGTGCGGGTCGTCGCGGGCTGGCTGATCACCGTGTTCGCGCTGGCGGGGCTGTGGCACCTCGCGCGCGGCGCCCCGTCGTGGCGGGCGCCATTGTCACAGCTGCACGCCGCAGCCGGCTGGTTCGGTGCCACGGCGGCGGTTCCGCTCATGACCGTCGCCGAGATGTGGGGCGCGGTGGTGGTGCTCATCGCACTGCTCGCCGTCGGCGTGATGGTGCTGACCTCCACGCCGCCGCGCGAGATCGTGGGGGCGACCGCGACCATGTGGTCGGCACTGCGCAAGCGGATCGGTGAGCGGCGGGTCGGCCGGGGTCGCGGCGAGGTGGCGGATGGTGACACGCTCGAGCGGGACGGGCTGGTCGGCGATGCGACGACCCAGGTCGATGCGTCCGTCGCCGCCACGGCCGAGGTGCCGCCGCCCGACGACCCTCCGGAACCCGACGTCGACGAGGAACTGCTCGACACCCGGCTGCTGCCACGCCGCATCGATGTCACGAGCGACGCCGCGGCCACTGCCGCAACCGGCGCGCGGCGGCTCGCCCCGCCGGGCTCCGACGACCCGTGGGCCGACTACCAGCTTCCGCCGATGGAGCTGCTGCGGACCGGCCGGGTCGCGACCGGCAACAAGCGCAGCCGCGACCAGATGCGGCGGTCGCTCGAGCGCACGCTGTCGCAGTTCAATGTCGACGCGGCGGTGTCGAAGGTGGCGCAGGGCCCGACGGTCACGCGGTTCGAGATCTCGCTGGGCACAGGGGTCAAGGTCGCGGCGGTCACGAGGCTGGCGGACGACATCTCGTACGCGCTGGCGACACCCGAGATCCGCATCGTCGCGCCGATCCCCGGCAAGTCGGCCATCGGGATCGAGGTGCCCAACCGCGAGCGGGACCTGGTGACGCTCGGGGACGTGCTGCGCTCTCCGGAGGCACAGATCGAGCCGCATCCGCTGGCGGCCGGCATCGGTGTCGACATCTCGACGAACCCGGTCATGGTCAACCTGGCGACGATGCCGCACCTGCTGATCGCCGGCGCGACCGGCTCGGGCAAGTCGGTCACGATGAACTCGATCATCTCGAGCATCGTGATGCGGGCGACGCCGAACCAGACGCGGATGATCCTTGTCGATCCCAAGCGCGTCGAGCTGTCGAGCTACGAGGGCGCTCCCCACCTGCTGACCCCGGTGATCACCGACCCCAAGCGCGCGACCGAGGCGTTGCAGTGGACGGTCGAGGAGATGGAGTCGCGCTACGAGGTGCTCGCCGAGCGCGGCTACCGCAACGTCGACTCGTACAACAAGGCCGTGGTCGAGGGCCACGTGCGGTCGCGGCCGCTGCTGCCCGGTGCCGGCGCGGCGTCCGATCCGCAGCGACCGGTCGCCGCCGACGACGAGGCCAAGCCCTACCCGTACCTGTTGTTCGTCATCGACGAGCTCGCCGACCTGATGATGATCGCGCCCCGCGACGTCGAGTCCCACATCGTGCGCATCGCCCAGATGGCCCGCGCCGTCGGCATCCACCTGGTGGTCGCGACCCAGCGTCCGTCGGTGGACGTGGTGACCGGCCTGATCAAGGCGAACGTGCCGTCGCGCATCGCGCTGGCCATGGCCACCCATGCCGACAGCCGCACGATCCTCGACCAGGGGGGCGCCGAGAAGCTCGTCGGTGACGGCGACATGCTGTTCATGCCGGCGAACGCGTCGAAGCCGCACCGCCTGCAGGGCTGCTTCGTGTCGGAGACGGAGGTGGAGCAGGTCGTCGCGTTCTGCAAGGAGCAGCGCGAGGCGGAGCATGTCGACGGCATCATCCGTGAGGGCCAGGACGCGATGATGGCCGACGTCACGGGTGACGACGCGACTGACCAGGACCTGGTCAAGGCTGCGCGTGAGCTCGTCGTGCGGTCGGGGCTGGGGTCGACGTCGATGCTGCAGCGCAAGCTGAAGATCGGCTTCGCCCGGGCGGGCCGCATCATGGACGAGCTCGAGGAGCTCGGCGTCGTCGGTCCGTCGGAGGGATCGAAGGCGCGGCAGGTGCTCATGACCGTCGATCAACTCGAGTCGGCCGTCGGCGACGTCGGCGCCAAACGGTAGGCGTCCCATGCGACTGGTCATCTGCGGCGGAGGCACCGCCGGACACGTGTACCCGGCCCTGGCGATGCTCGACGGCTGGCCGGGTCCGGCACCAGACGTCACATGGGTCGGCACCCCGGACGGGATGGAGCGCCGGATCGTCACGGCGGCGGGGCTCGACTACGTGACCGTGCGCGCGGGAGCGATCCGCGGACAACGGCCCGACCGGCTGCTGCGGTCGATCGCGCGGCTGACGGTCGGACTGGTGCAGGCCCTGCGCGCCCTCCGGCGGCTGCGTCCCGACGCGGTGCTGACCACGGGCGGGTACGTCAGCGTGCCCGTGGCGATGGCCGCGTGGCTGCTGCGCGTGCCCGTCGTCGTGTTCCTGCCCGACATCCGGCCCGGCGTGGCCGTGCGTGCGCAGCGACCCCTGGCCACGAGGATCGCCTGCGCGTTCGACGCTGCCGCAGACCTCGTGGGACGCGACCGTGCCGTGGTGACCGGCTACCCGTTGCGACAGGCCTTCCTGGTCGGCGACCGCCAGACGGCGCGCAAGGCGTTCGACGTCGGGGACGACCTGCTGCTCGTGCTCTACGGCGGCAGCCGCGGTGCGCGGACGCTCAACCGGACCGTGGGCGCCGATGTCGAGCGGCTGCTCACGCGCGCCCGGTTCGTCCACGTGTGCGGCGATCTCGATCACGCCGAGATGGTCGAACGATGGTCACAGCTGCCCCCCGAGCTCCAGCGCCGGTACGAGGTCCACGCCTATCTGGGCGAACGGCTCGTCGACGCGTTCCTCGCGGCGGATCTGTGCATCGCGCGCGCCGGCGCGTCGACCATGGCCGAGCTGCCCGCGGCGGGCGTCCCGGCGGTGGTGGTGCCCGGTCCGTTCTCGGACCAGCGTTCCAACGCGGAGTGGCTCGCCGGTCAGGGCGCCGCCGTCATGGTCGACAACGAGACGGCGCCGACCGAGCTCGTGGACCGGGTCGTGGCGCTGCTCGACGACCCTGTGCGGCGTGAGGAGATGGCGGCGGCCGCCCGCGCGCTGGCACGGCGCGACGCCGCCGGTGCGCTCGCTCGTGTCGTGCTGGACGTTGCGTCGTGATCGACACGTGGCAGGATGCCGTCGAGGCGCCCACATGGGTCGCTCGTCATCTGCCTGAGCACCCGCGGCGTTGGGTAGGCATGTGAGCGTGTCGACCTCATCTGGCTCGCGGACGTTGAACCCTGCGAACGTCATGACTGCGCTGCGGGTGCTGCTGGTGCCCGTCATCATCGTGCTGCTGCTCGTGGACACGACCTCGGCGTCGGTGTGGGCGTTGATCGCCTTCATCGTGGCGTCACTGACCGACACTGCCGACGGCTGGCTCGCCCGCCGCCGCGGTGAGGTCACCCGCTGGGGCAAGCTCGCCGATCCGGCGGCCGACAAGATCCTGGTGCTCGGTGTGCTGGCCGCGCTCGTCGTGACCGGCGACGTGCCCTGGTGGGTGTTGGCCATCATCGCGTTGCGCGAGCTTGCGGTGACGGTCCAGCGCCAGGTGCTCCTGCGCCGCGACATCGTGATGGCGGCCAGCATCTGGGGCAAGCTCAAGACCGTGTCGCAGCTGATCGCGATCTGCCTGGTGATCGCGCCGTTCGTGCCCGACCGCAGCGGTATGGCGGCGTTGTACGTCGCCGTGGCGCTGACCATCGGCAGTGGGCTCGACTACGCGGTGCGCGGCGCCCGCAGGGCCAGTGCCGCCTCCTGACGCGTCCGGCCGCGATCTGCGGGCGTGGCTGGTCGCCGTCGGCTCCGAACTGGTCGTCGGTGACGTCGTCGACACCAACTCCGCATGGCTGGCGCAACGCCTCACGGAGCTCGGCATCGACGTCCGCCGCGTGGTCGACGTCGGCGACGACCTCGACGACATGGTGCCGGTGCTGCGGGCCGCGATCGCCGACAGCGACGTGGTGGTCGTCACCGGAGGGCTGGGCCCGACGGCCGACGACGTGACCCGCTACGCGATCGCCGACGTCGCGGGCGTCGAGCTCGAACGTCGTGCCGAGCTGGCCGCCGGGCTGGAGGCGTACTTCGCCGAGCGCGGTCGGTCGATGCCCCCGGTCAACCTGGTACAGGCCGACCTGCCCGTGGGCGCCGACGTGCTGCCACCGGTCGGCACCGCGCCGGGGTTCGCGGTACACATCGACCGCACGCTGGTGCTCTGCCTGCCAGGGGTGCCCAGCGAGATGCGCCGGATGACGCAGGACGCGGTGCTCCCGCTGCTGCGTGAGCGCGGCGGCCTCGCGGTCACGTTGCGCCGCACCGTCCGCACCGCCGGCATCACCGAGTCCGAGGTCGCACAACGGTGCGCCGGTCTCGTCGAGCGGCTGGCCGACGGGGACACGCCGCAGATCGCGTTCCTGGCGTCGGGCGGTCAGGTGCGCGTGCAGGTCGCGGCCCGTGCGCCGGATGCCGCAGCCGCCCACGCGCGCGTGGACCCGGTGGTGGACGAGATCGTCGCGCTGCTGGGCAGGGCCGTGGTCGGACTCGACGACGAGGACGTCGAGCACGCCGTCGCGCGGCTGCTCAACGATCGCGGGTGGACGCTGGCGGTCGCCGAGTCGGTCACCGCGGGCGGCATCGGTGCGCGCCTGGCCGTCGTGCCGGGTGCCAGCACGTGGTTCGCCGGTGGTGTCATCACGTACGCCACCGCCGCGAAGGGCAGGCTCGCCGATGTGCCGGAGGACGTCCTCGGCACCCACGGGCCCGTCAGCGAACCGACCGCGCGCGCGATGGCCGACGGCATCCGCCGGCGGTTGGGCACGGACGCCGCGGTCGCGGTCGTCGGGGTGGCGGGACCCACGACGCAGGGGGACCGGCCGGTCGGGACGGTGTGCCTGGCCGTGACGATGCCGGGCCTCGATGACAGCCGCACCGTTGAGCTGCCGCCACGCTCACGCGCCGAGGTGCAGCACTTCGCCGTGGCCGCCGCGCTCGAGTTCCTCCGCCGCCGCCTGGTCCGCGCGGCGGCCCCGTGACGTGCGGCTGTTCGCGGCGGTCGATGTGCCGACCGGAGCGCGCGCATCGCTGGATGCGGCGGTCGCGCCGCTGCGGGACCGGCACGACGCGGTCCGTTGGATCCCGGCACGCAACTGGCACATCACGCTGGCGTTCCTGGGGGAGCTGACGACGGCTCAGCGGCTGCGCACGCAGGTGGCGCTCGGCATGGCGGCCCGCGCGTCGGCGCCCTGCGACCTGACCCTCGACGGGACCCTCGGGCGGTTCGGCGACCGTGTCCTGTGGGCACACGTGGTCCACGACGACGCCCTGACCGCCCTCGCGGCGGCCGTCCGCGGCGGGGTGGACGCCGCGGGCGTGACGATCGACCCGCGGCCGTTCCGCGCACACCTGACCATCGCACGCGGCCGCCGTGGACGCGCCGTCCCGCGGGTGGGCAACCTCGGTCACGGGACCGGCCTGCCGGTGTCGTGGACGGTCGCGACCCTCGTGCTCTACGCGTCCCGGCCGACTTCGTCGGGCAGCCGCTACCGGTCCGTCGCGGCGTGGCCGCTGGCCGGACGAGGGCGCGGACGTCCGTGACATCCGAACACCCGTTCGTCTAGGATGCCGTCCACACCCGCCGGGCGACGAGATGGGCGGCTGCCCGCTAGATGATCTACCGTGAGCGTCACGGATCCATCAGAGCCCACCGGTGTGGTGATGTGACGGACGCCCGTACGGCGCGAGTAACCGACGGCAGGTCGACGACACGATGGCACGCAAGCGCGAAGGAGCACCCGTGGAGCGCGACAAGGCGCTGGACTTGGCCCTCGGCCAGATCGAGAAGCAGTTCGGCAAGGGCGCCATCATGCGGATGGGCGACGACACCCAGGTCGCCGTCGCCGCCATCCCCACCGGGGCGCTGAGCCTGGACATCGCCCTCGGCGTCGGTGGCCTGCCACGCGGCCGCGTCGTGGAGATCTACGGACCGGAGAGCAGCGGGAAGTGCCTCACCGCCGACACCTACATCTGGACTGATCGCGGGCTCGAGACCGTGGAGGAGCTGTTCGCTCGTTGCGGCCAACCAGCGTCATGCACGTCGCGTGTGACGGACATCACCGAACTCGGTGTGCGGCTCGTCAACGAGCGTGGTGAGCTCGAGCAGGTCGCCAACCTGACACACAACAACCGGCGAAGGGTGCGCCGCATCCGGCTCCGCTCGGGTCGAACGGTGTCGGTCACCGACAATCATCCGCTGCGCGTCATCAACGACCGCGGGTTCATCGTGTGGCGCACCGCCGGCGCGCTCCGCGAGGGTGACCACATCGTCTCGGCCGGCTTCGGCGCTGTCGACGCGTCCGAGGGAGACGGGCTCAGTGAGGACGAGGCTGTCCTCATCGGCTATCTCGTGGCGGAAGGAAGCCTGTCGAGCCGGTCGGCGATCCGTTTCACCAACTGGGACGCCGAGGTCGGTCGCGAGTTCACCGCACTCGTCGAGCGGTTGTTCGATCGTGAGGCACGGTGCTACGACGACAAGGAGTACGCGGTTCACGACACGGCCCTGCGCGCCGAGCTCGCACAGCGATACGGCCTCGATTACGTCACCGCTGCGCAGAAGACCGTGCCGCACTGCGTACGGACGAGCGGTCACAAGATGCAGCGCGCGTTCCTGTCAGCGCTGTTCGAGAGCGACGGCTGGATCGACACGAGTTCCACGGTTGGCCTCGGTACCGCGTCGGAGCAGCTGGCTCGGCAGGTGCAACTGCTTCTGTACGGGCTCGGGGTTCCCGCCACCGTGTCGTCGTCGTTCAACACGAGTGACGAGCGCGACCACTGGACGGTCACGATCAACCCGAGCGTCGTGCACCGCTTCCTCGACGAGATCGGCTTCCGTTCCACTCGACGCGCCGCGCAGGTCGCCGCAAACTTCCATCGAGCGTCACGCGATGTGCAGTTCGAAAACGTCCCCAACATCGTGGGACTGATCCGCGACCTCCGCGACGACCTCGGTGGTGACCGCGCACTCGATCGCTGCGCGGGTGATCTGTTCCGCACCGACATGGCGCTCGCGTGCTCACGGCAGCGACTTGCGAAGATCGTTGCGTGGGCCGATGACCGCATGACCTCATGGACGCCGACGAGCCGGGCGATCGTGGAGTACCTGCAACACCTGTTGGACCACCGCTACACGTTCGAGCCCGTCGATGCGATCGAGGACGCCGGTCTGCAGCCAACGTTCGACGTCGTGCTGCCGCGAACCCACAGCTTCATCGCGAACGGGATGCTGTCGCACAACACGACCGTGGCACTGCACGCCATCGCCGAGGCGCAGAAGAACGGCGGGATCGCCGCGTTCATCGACGCCGAGCACGCCCTCGACCCCAAGTACGCGGCGGCACTGGGCGTCGACATCGAGTCGCTGCTGGTGTCCCAGCCCGACACCGGCGAGCAGGCGCTCGAGATCACCGACATGCTGGTCCGCTCCGGCGCGGTCGACATCGTCGTCATCGACTCGGTCGCGGCACTGACGCCCCGGGCCGAGATCGAGGGCGAGATGGGCGACAGCCACGTCGGCCTGCAGGCACGTCTGATGAGCCAGGCCCTGCGCAAGCTCGCAGGGACGCTGTCGAAGTCCAAGACCTGCGCGATCTTCATCAACCAGATCCGGGAGAAGATCGGCGTGATGTTCGGATGTTTTGATTGGTCAACGCAAGTGACACTTGCGGACGGCTCTAAAGAGTTCATTGGTAAGATCGTCGATCAACGCCTGCCCGTCGAGGTGTTGTCGTATGACGAAAGGCTGGGCCAACTCGTCCCGCGGAAAGTCACCGATTGGTTCGACAACGGCGAAACCGAAGAGTTCTTGAGCATCACGGTTCAGCGTCCGGGTGGCAACGGCCGAGCCAACTTCGCGGCAACTCCGAACCACTTGGTACGCACCCCGGACGGATGGCGTGAGGCGGGGAACTTCGAGGTCGGCGACCTCGTCGTCCAGGTGACTTCGTTCCACCTTTCCGACTTTCAGTGGGAGGTCGTAGTGGGCGGCCTGCTCGGTGACAGCGCACTGTCACCGAACCAGAACGGTCACAGTGCACAGCTGCGTTGGGGGCACGGCGCGAAGCAGGCTGAGTACGCCGACTGGAAGGCGTCGCTGTTCGCCAACGTCGGTACGAGCCGCTCGACGAATGCCACGGGTGCCGTCTTCCATGACATGCGACCACTGCCCGAACTCGCCGAACTCCGCGAAGCGGTCTACATCGGCGGGAAGAAGGTCATCAGCCACGACTACCTCAAGCGGCTGACACCGCTGTCGTTGGCGATCTGGTACACCGATGACGGCACGTTCACGCTCCGGTCGAAAGGGCTGCAGGAACGAACCCGGGGCGGATCCGGACGTTCGGAGATCTGCGTGGAGGCGCTCGACCCCTCATCGCGGATCCGCTTGCAGGCGCACCTGCGTGACGAGTGGGGCATCGAAGCAGAGCTGGTCACGACGGCGGGCAATGCGATCCTGCGGTTCTCGACACCCGCGACCGCCAAGCTGCACCGTCTGATCGCGCCGTACGTCCATCCCTCGATGGACTACAAGCTTCTGCCGTCGGAACGCGGAAAGTTCGCGGTCGCGCCAGTCTTCGAGGACGGTCGATATCAACCGATCGTCATGCCGATCAAGGCGATCAGGAAGCGTGGCCCATTAGCGGGTCGACGGCACCGGTACGACATCGAGGTCGACGGCACACACAACTACTTCGTCGACGGTGTGATGGTGCACAACTCACCCGAGACGCAGCCGGGTGGGCGGGCGCTCAAGTTCTACTCCTCGGTGCGGCTGGACGTGCGGCGGATCGAGTCACTCAAGGACGGCACCGACTTCGTGGGCAACCGGGTGCGGGTCAAGGTCGTCAAGAACAAGGTCGCCCCGCCGTTCCGGCAGGCAGAGTTCGATATCCTGTTCGGCGAAGGCATCTCGCGGGAGGGATCGATCCTCGACGTCGGCGTCGACGCCGGGTTCGTCCGCAAGGCGGGCGCCTGGTACACGTACGACGGCGAGCAACTCGGGCAGGGACGCGAGAACGCGCGCAACTTCCTGCGTGAGCACGACGATGTGGCCGCCGAGATCTACAAGAAGGTCACCGAGCACCTCGGTCTGACACCCAGCGAGGAGACCGGCGACGACGGCGACCCCGACGGCATCCTGTGACTGATCCGGCGCCTGCGGGTGGCGCAGCGGCGTCCGTTCGCGACCAGCTCGCGGCGCGGCTGACGGCGATGGGGCAGACCGTGCCGGGCTCACCAGCGCGCCGTGCGTCCGCGGACCGCCCCGGGCCCGCGCCGCTGATCGCTGACGACGCGACGTCCACGACGGACGACGCGGTGCGTCGCGCGTTCGCGTTCGTCCTGCGGTCGACGAAGGCCCGGCCACAGACGGCGGCCGAGCTGCGCGGCAAGTTGGTGGCCCGCGAGTACGACGCGGACGTCGTCGCGGCAGCGATCGATCGCGCGACCCGGCTCGGCGCGATCGACGACGCCGCCTTCGCCGACGCGTGGGTCGCCGATCGCGGCATGGTGCGCGGCTACTCGGCAGCGCGTCTGCGGCGGGAGCTCGAGCGGCGGCAGGTGCCCGACCCGCTGATCGATGACGCGCTGGCCCAGCTCGACGGGCGCGATGATCTGGCGGTCGCCTCCGAACTGGCACGCGAGCGCGCGCAGAAGCTGCCCACGAGCCTGCCGCCGGAGTCGGTAGCCCGCCGGCTGGTCGGCTTCCTGGCGCGTCGCGGCTACCCCCCAGCACTGGCGCGGCGCGTGGCCATCGACGTCAGCGGTCTGGACCGGCGGTGGGACTGACGGGCGGTCCGCCGCTCGTCAGCGCAGCCATCGCGGTACGCGGACGGGCCATCCGCGCTCCCGGGTACCGGACGCGTCGATCGACCGATGGTTCGGTTACGATGCTCCCACCGGCTGTCCTTGGCTGGGAGTCGACGTGAACGTGCTGCAGGTGTGGTTGTTGATCGGCGTGCCGGTGCTGTTCGTCGCGCTCGCGTTGTTCACGGCTCGATCCCCGGTGGTCGGGTCCCTGGGCGTGCTCGTCGCACTCGGCGGTGCGGTGGCGGTTTCGATCGTCGACCGTGCATCTGGTGCCGCGCTCGGCGTCATCGCCGTCCTCATGTACGCCGCCGGCAGCGCCGGCCGGGGAGCAGCCACCGGCGACGACCCGGTCCGCCGTCATGACGCGGACGGGGCGTCGCCCACCTGACGGACCGCTATCGTTGATCGCTGTGAGCGCGCGAACATACTTCATCCGCACCTACGGCTGCCAGATGAACGAGCACGACTCCGAGCGTGCGGCCGGAGTGCTCGAGACCATGGGCTACCGGGCGGCCGCCGACGTCGAGTCGGCCGACCTGGTGCTGTTCAACACGTGCGCGATCCGCGAGAATGCCGACCAGAAGCTGTACGGCCACCTGTCACAGCTCAAGCCGCTGAAGTTGGCCGATCCCGATCGGCAGGTGGTCGTCGGCGGCTGCCTGGCGCAGAAGGATCAGCACGTCATCGCCGAACGTGCGCCCTGGGTCGACGTCGTGTACGGCACCCACAACTTGTCGCGGCTGCCCGCGCTCCTCGCGCAGGCCGACTCGGCCGCGTTGCCGGTCGTCGAGATCCTCGAACAGACCGAGGCGTTCCCGTCCGCGTTGCCGGCGCGCCGCGAGGTCGCACACCACGCGTGGGTGTCGATCTCGATCGGGTGCGACAACACGTGTGCGTTCTGCATCGTGCCGTCGCTGCGCGGACCGGAGAAGTCGCGGCGGATGGGCGACATCCTGGCCGAGGTGCGCGGCCTGATCGCCGACGGCGTCCGGGAGGTCACGCTGCTCGGTCAGAACGTCAACTCGTACGGCCGCGACCTCGTGCGCCGCGGCGAGGTCGCGTCGCCGGGCCCACGCAACCGGACCCTGTTCGCCGAGCTGCTGCACGCACTGGGTGACCTCGACGGCCTCGACCGCATCCGCTTCACGAGTCCGCATCCGAAGGACTTCACATCGGACGTCTTCGCGGCGATGCGTGACATCTCCGCGGTCTGCGAGCATCTGCACCTGCCCCTGCAGTCGGGCAGCGACGTTGTGCTGCGGCGCATGCAGCGGGCGTACCGGGCCAAGCGGTTCCTGGGACTCGTGGAGGAGGCCCGGGCCACGATCCCGGGTGTGGCGATCTCGACCGACATCATCGTCGGGTTCCCCGGCGAGACCGACGAGGACTTCGAGCAGACGCTGGAGGTCACCGCGGCCGCCGCGTTCGACTCGGCCTTCACGTTCGAGTACTCCAAGCGTCCCGGCACGACGGCAGTCGAGCTCGACGGGCACCTCGATCCGGGCGTGGTCAACGCCCGCTACCAGCGCCTTGCGGCGCTGACACGCGAGCTGGCCGCTGCGTCGAACGCGCGACAGGTCGGCACCGTCCAACAGTTGCTGATCGAGGGGCCGTCCAAGACCGATGCGGGTCGCATGTCCGGCCGCACGCGCACCAACCGGCTCGTCCACGTCGACGCCGTTCCCGCCGCGCGGCCCGGCGCCAGGGTGCACGCGCACTTGGACCGGGCGGCTCCGTTCTACCTGCTGGGCACGGTCAGTGATGCACCGGTTGACGCGGCGGTCGGGACACCGCCGCCGTCGGCGCGCGTGCCTGCCTAGGTGGCACGGCGGCCGCTGCTCGGGGCGGCGAGCATCCCGAGCGCACCGGTGCTCGTGCCGGGCGTCGGGGTGGGCGTCGGCGCAGTGCTCGAGCAGTTGCGCACGACCGTGTCCCGGGTGGTGTCCCGCCTGCCCGACGCCGACGTGGCCGTCATCGTGGCTGCCGGTCAACCGGCGCTGCACGACACGGTGACCGTCGACCTCACGGGGCTGGGTCATCCGCAGGTGTCCCGGACGCTCGACGGCTGTCCGTCGGCCATCGCGGCGTTGTCGCGCATCACGCAGTATCCCCGCGTCCGTCGTCCGCGACTGCCGCTGGATCTCGCCGTGCTCGCGCTGCTGGTCGACCGGCGCCGCGTCCCGGTCGTGGCGCTTGAGGTCTCGGCGTCGGCCGAGTTCAGCGTGCTGTCGGCGTTGGGCACCAGTGCCGTCCAGGCGCTCGACGAGGCCGGATTCACCGGTGTGATGGTGGTGGCCGGAGACCTGTCAGCGGGCCTGAACAACGCCGCCCCGCTCGCCGCGCTGCCGGGCGCCGCGAGTTGGGACGCGGACATCGTCGAACTGTTCACGCGCGGAGACACCGGTGACCTCGCCGAGTACGGTCCCGATGCCGCCGCGGCGGTCGGAGCACGCGGGTGGGCGCCACTGTGCGTGCTGCACGGTGCCGCCGCGTCAGCGTCGCTGCCGCTGTCGGTGCGTCGCTACAGCGCTCCCCGCGGCGTTGGCTACCTGGTGCTGAGCACCCAGTGACCGTCACCACCGAGGTCACCGCGATCGTGGGGCCGACCGCGGCGGGCAAGTCCGCGATCGCGGCCGCGGTGGCGCCGTCGCTGGATGCCGAGATCATCGCGGTCGATGCCTTGACGATCTACCGCGGGATGGACATCGGCACCGCGAAGCCGCCTGCCGACGGTGGCGTCACCCACCACATGGTCGATCTGCTCGACCCGTCGCAGGAGTGCACCGCGCAGTGGTTCCAGGCCCGCGCGCGCACGGCGGTCAGCGACGTCGCGGCGCGGGGCCGCCACCCGCTGCTCGTCGGCGGCTCGGGCCTGTACTTCCGTGCCGTGGTCGACCCGCTGGAGTTCCCACCGACCGACCCGGAGGTGCGCGCCGAGATCGAGCGATCGCACCCGGACCCCACCGACGCGCACCGGGCCGTGCAGGTCGTCGATCCGCGGTGGGCCGAACGCCTCGACCCGTCGAACCGACGCCGCGCGATCCGCGCGCTGGAGGTCCACCGGCTGACCGGTCGACCGTACTCGTCGTTCCAGGCCGCGTGGGACCGGTACGAATCGGTCTATCCGGCGCTGCGAGTCATCGGCGTCGACATCGGCCGGGACGACCTGACCGCGCGCATCCGCGACCGCGTCGACGCGATGCTCGCGGCGGGTTGGGTCGAGGAGGCCGCGGGACTGCGCGACCGTGTGCTGTCGCGCACCGCGGCCGCCGCGATCGGGTACGCCGAGTTGTGGGAACACCTGGACGGCCGCTGCACGCTCGACGAGGCGCGCGAGCGTATCGTCACCAGGACCCGCCGCTACGCGGTCCGTCAGCAGCGCTGGTTTGCGACCGACCCCCGGGTACGCTGGATGGACGCCGCCTCCGCTGTCGATCTCCTTACACGCGACACGGACGGTGAGCGGGCGCGGTGATGGACCGCGGCCACGACCGTGATGGTCCCCGCGGGACGGCGAAGGTGAAGATGATGCAGGTGAGCAAGGTCCACGGATGCGGCAACGACTTCGTCGTGATCGCGGATCTCGACGGATCCATCGACCTCGGGTCGGTACTCGTCCGGGCGCTGTGCGACCGTCATCGTGGCGTCGGTGGCGACGGTGTGATCCGCATCGCGGCACCGCGGACCGATGATGCGGATGTGTTCATGGACTACCGCAACGCCGACGGCGGTGTGGTCGAGATGTGTGGCAACGGCGTGCGGTGCGTGGCGGCGTACGCGCTCGACCGCGGTCTGCTGTCGGGCGACACGGTGCGCGTCGGCTCGCGTGCCGGGACGAAGCACGTGGTGGTGACCGGTCGCGACGGCTCAGGTCGGGTCACCGAGACGCGCGTCAACATGGGTGTGCCGCAACCGACCGGGGAGGTCACCATCACCCTGCCGACCGCCGATGGACAAGGTGTGGTGCAGGTCGAGACGACGACGTTGTCGATTGGCAACCCGCACGCTGTCGTCGAGGTCGAGGAGGCCGACAAGGCGCCGGTCGCTGACTGGGGCCCGCGGATCGGGACGCACACGGCGTTCCCGGACGGCACGAACGTCGAGTTCGTCAGCGTTCCCCAGCCGGGTGTCGTCCACGGACGCATCTGGGAGCGTGGCGTCGGCGAGACGCTCGCCTCGGGGACCGGCGCATCCGCCATGGCCGTCGCGGCACACCTGTGGGGCCGCGTCGGTCGCCACGTCCGCGTCGAGGTGCCGGGTGGTGTCCTGCACGTCGACTGGGAGGATGACGCGTTGTACATCCGCGGCCCCGCGGTGACCGTGTTCGACGCGACGCTGGATGACGCCTGGCTGCGGGCGGCCTTCGAATGACCGACGGGGAACCCACGGCACAGATGCCACGGGCTGTGCAGCGCCGCGCGGAGGCCGAGCGGATCGGGGACGACGCCCCGCGCGAGGGTGTCGACATCATCCGGCCGGTCGAGCGCGCGATCCTCGTCGCCGTCCAGCTCGCCGACGACAGCTCCACCACCGTCGCGTCGTCGCTCGACGAGCTCGAGTTGCTGGTCAACACGGCCGGCGGCGTCACCGTCGAGCGCTTCGTCCAGCGCCGTGAGCGACCTGATCCCGCGACGTTCATCGGCAGTGGCAAGGTCGTCGAGCTCCGCGACCGCGTCCATGATGCGGACGTCGACGCGGTCATCTTCGACGACGAGCTCACGCCGGCGCAGCAGCGGACGCTCGAGGAGTCGCTCGCCGTCAAGGTGCTGGACCGCACGATCGTCATCCTCGACATCTTCGCCCAGCACGCCTCGTCCCGGGAGGGCAAGCTCCAGGTAGAGCTGGCCCAGCTCACGTACCTGATGTCGCGTCTGCGTGGCTGGGGGCAGGCCCTGTCACGACAGGCCGGTGGCATCGGCACGCGTGGTCCGGGGGAGTCGCAGCTGGAGGTCGACAGGCGCCGCATCGCCCGGCGCATCACCAAGCTGCGCGCCGACCTCGACGACGCCCGCCGCGCCCGCGCACTGAAGGTCCGCCGCCGAGAGCGCAACCAGGTCCCGGTCGTGGCGCTCGTGGGCTACACCAACGCGGGCAAGTCGACACTGCTCAACCGGCTGACGGGTGCGTCGGTCGGCGTTGCCGACCAGCTGTTCGCCACGCTCGACGTCACGGCACGGCGACTCGAGCTGACCGACGGACGCACCGCCATCGCGACCGACACGGTGGGGTTCATCCAGAACCTGCCGACCCAGCTGGTCGAGGCGTTCAAGTCGACGCTGGAACAGACGACCGATGCCCACCTGCTCGTCCACGTGTGCGATGCCGGCCACCCGCGCGTCGACGAGCAGATCCGCGCCGTTGACGCCGTGCTCGACGAGATCGGCGCCGGTGCGCTGCCCAAGGTCCTCGCGTTGAACAAGGTCGACGTCACCGATGAGGCGACGGTGCGCCGGCTGCTGCGCGCGCACGCCGACGCCGTCGCCGTGTCGGCCGCGACAGGCGAGGGCGTCGAGGCACTCGTCGCCGCGGTCACGGGCCGGTTGGCGTCGTCACGTCGCCTCGTCGAGGCGCTCGTGCCCTACCAACACGCCCACCTGGTCGCGCTGGCGCACCGTGATGGCACCGTGCTGAAGGAGGAGCACCGTCCCGAGGGCACGTATGTGGTGGCGCAGCTGGACCACAGCGCCGTCGCGTCGCTGCAGCGGTTCATCGTCGTTGACGGTGCCGCGATCGACGGCGCGGACGGTGGTGCCGCGGCTGACGGGTCCGATCGGTGATCGGGGTCGCCTAGAGGCTCCGCAGGACGGCGACCACCCGACCGAGGATCGACGCCTGCTCTCCCTGTGGGACAGGGATCGGCTCGTAGCCGTCGTTGGCGGGGTCGAGGAACAGGCGGCCGTCGCGTGTCCGCCGGAAGAACTTGACCGTCGCCTCACCGTCGATCATCGCCGCGCACATCTCGCCCTGCTCCACCGTCGGCTGCTGGCGGATGACGACGTAGTCGTCGGGCAGCACGCCGGCGAGCACCATCGATTCACCGCGAACCCGGAGCATGAACAACGTACCCTCGCCCACGAGGTCGCGGGGGAGCTGGTACAGCTCCTCGACCCGCTCCTCGGCGAGGATGGGCGCGCCGGCCGCGATCTCACCGACCAGCGGAACCGCGCGGACGCTCGCCGGCGTCCGGGCGAGCTCGCTGTCGGGGTCGAACCGCACCTCGATCGCGCGCGGCCGGGACGGATCGCGGCGCAGGTAGCCCATCCGTTCGAGCGAGGCGAGTTGCGCGTGCACGCTCGACGTCGACCGCAACCCGACCGCCTCACCGATCTCCCGGACGCTCGGCGGGTAGCCACGGTCCTCCACCGTCTGCCGGATCATGTCGAGGATCTGCTGCTGCCGCGAGGTCAGGTCGTTGCTGCCGGTCATCGGGCTCTCCTTGCCGAGCTGCAGGTCGGGCCCCACCGGGGTGGAGCGTCACTGACGAGGTTGGCTGCACGCTACCGACTACGGCCACACAAAGCAAACACCTGTTCGCTTCGTGGCCCAGCGTCCGGGTCGGACGACGCCGACGCGCGCCGTCGAACGTTTGTGCGAATCGCCGGTTGACAACGAACGGATGTTCGATCATGCTGGCCGTCCGGATCGAACACAGGTTCGCCACAGCTGGCTCTGGATTGGACCGCAGTACAGAGAGTCACAGGAGGACGGCATGGCAGTCGCGCTACGTGAGCTCGAGCAGCGGTACGACGACCGCCGCCGAGGGCTGCGCGTCCTGCCCACGCCGGCAGCATCTCCGCGCCCGCCCCGCCGGGTGTTCTGGTTGCGTCGGGCGCTGGTGCTGGCCGTGGTGTCGGCGATCGTGGTCGGCGGCGTGGTCGCCGTGCGGGCGCTGTCGCGCGGATCAGACGCCCCGGTGGCGCACATGGACGTGACGGTCGTGGTCCCCGAGGGCGGCACCCTGTGGGATCTCGCCGAGCGGTACGCCCCGGCCGGCGTGGATCGTGCGTCCTGGGTGGCCGAGGTCGCGGACCGCAACGCGATCGATCCCGCCGCGATTCGCCCGGGCACGGCCGTGTCGGTGCCGGTCGCGACGTCGCCCGTCGTGGCTGCCCCACGCTCGGCCGGGCAGCCGTAGGCCGTCGCGAACCGGCCGTGACCGCGGCGGGCTACATGCCTCCGATGGGTTCGCCGTCCTGCTCCAGATTCGCGAGCTCGCGCGCGAAGTCCTCCGAGGACGTGAAGCCCTTGTACACGCTCGCGAACCGCACGTAGGCGACGTGATGGATGTCACGCAGCACATCGAGGACCGCACGTCCGATGTCCTCGCTCGTCACGGTGCGCTGTCCGGTCTGGCGCAGTTGCACCTCGACACGTGCCGCGCTCGTGCGCAGGGCGTCGCCGTCCACGTCCAGGTTGGCCAACGCCCGCGCCATGCCCAGGTGCAGCTTGTCGCGCCGGAACGGTTCGGTAGTGCCGTCACGCTTGCGCACGGTCAGTGCCTCGTGGGCTGTCCGTTCGAACGTCGTGAAGCGCTGCTGGCACGCGCGGCACTCGCGTCGACGGCGCACCGACATGCCGCCGTCAGCGGGGCGGGAGTCGATGACGCGATCGTCGTCGGCTGCGCAGTACGGGCAACGCACGGATGGCCTTTCAGGGGTACGCCAGAAAATCTACCCGTCGCTGTCCACCCTCTGACCACAGATGTGGCCGGGTTTTCCACCGGTTGTCCACGGTGTGCGACCACACGCTCCACAAGCTGTCCACAGGTGTGCACGGGCGTGTCCACAGCTGGCGTCGGACGCCACAACATGTCGTGGTCAGCGCGCACCGGCGTTGTCAACAGGTCCCACCACGACAGTCGATCGCCCGCACGGTAGTGTTGCGCATGGCAGGAAAGCGTTACGGCGCACCACAACATGTTGTGGAGTCATTCCTGCGTACAGCCTGTATCTAGCGGTTGTCGCGGTGGCGAACCCTTGACCCCGGCGGGCGGAGGAGGCAAGTTACACACTTGAAGTTTCACGCCGGGGATCCACAGGAGCTGTTGATGACCACCATCCGTCACGCCCTTGAGGCCACGACCACCACCGATGCCGAGGTCCGACCCGGCCTGCGCGTCGAACCGCACTTCACGACCCCTGGCGTCCACCCGTACGACGACTTGGACTGGGAGACCCGGGACGCGGTGATCACCGACTACCGCACCGGGGAGGTCGCCTTCGAGCAGCGCGACGTCGAGTTCCCGGCGACCTGGTCGATGAATGCCACGACGATCGTCGCCCAGAAGTACTTCCGGGGCACCCTGGGCACGCCCGAGCGTGAGCGCAGCGTCAAGCACATGATCGACCGGGTCGCCGACACCATCACCGGGTGGGGGCGGTCCGACGGCTACTTCGCCGACGATGGGTCGGCCGACGTGTTCAGCCGCGAGCTCAAGCACCTGCTCGTGCACCAGAAGGCCGCGTTCAACTCTCCTGTCTGGTTCAACGTCGGCGTTGAGAGCGAACCGCAGTGCTCCGCGTGCTTCATCCTGTCGGTCGAGGACGAGATGTCGTCGATCCTGAACTGGTACGTCGAGGAGGGCACGATCTTCAAGGGCGGGTCCGGATCGGGTGTCAACCTGTCGCGTATCCGCTCGTCGAAGGAGCAGTTGCGCGGCGGGGGCCAGGCGAGCGGCCCGGTCAGCTTCATGCGTGGCGCGGACGCCTCGGCCGGCACCATCAAGAGCGGTGGCAAGACGCGGCGTGCGGCGAAGATGGTCATCCTCGACGTCGACCACCCCGACGTCGAAGAGTTCGTCTGGTGCAAGCAGCGCGAGGAGCTCAAGGCGCGGGCGCTGCGCGAGGCCGGCTTCGACATGGACCTCGACGGTCGCGACGCGGCGTCCGTCCAGTACCAGAACGCCAACAACTCGGTGCGGGTGACCGACGCGTTCATGCGGGACGTCGAGCGAGACGGGCAGTGGGGCCTCAAGGCGGTCACGACCGGTGAGACCATCAAGTCGTTGCCGGCGGCCGAGCTGATGCGTCAGATCGCACGGGCGGCGTGGGAGTGTGCCGACCCCGGCATCCAGTACGACACGACGATCAACGACTGGCACACCACGCCCGAGGCGGGGCGCATCAACGGCTCCAACCCGTGCTCGGAGTACATGCACCTCGACAACTCCGCGTGCAACCTGGCCTCGCTGAACCTGCGGAAGTTCGAAGAGGGTGGGGTCTTCGACATCGAGTCGTTCCGCCGCGCGGTCGAGATCGTCTTCACAGCGCAGGAGATCCTGGTCAGCAACTCGAGCTACCCGACTGTTGCGATCGGCGCCAACGCGCGCGCCTACCGCCAGCTCGGGCTCGGCTACGCCAACCTCGGCGGCCTGCTCATGAGTCAGGGCATCCCGTACGACTCCGACGAGGGTCGTGCCTGGGCCGGCGCGATAACGGCGCTGATGACCGGGCAGGCGTACCGCACGTCGGTGGAGCTGGCGAAGGTGCAGGGACCCTTCGACGGCTACGCCGCCGACCGCGACGGCATGCTGCGCGTGCTGGCCAAGCACCGCGACGCGCTGTCGGTCATCGACCGCGACCTGGCGCCGACCAGCGTCCTCGACGCTGCACGCTCGGCGTGGAGCGAGACGGTCGACGAGGCCCACGACCACGGTGTGCGCAACGCGCAGGCGACCGTGCTGGCACCGACGGGCACGATCGGTCTGATGATGGACTGCGACACGACCGGCATCGAGCCCGACCTCGGACTGGTCAAGATGAAGAAGCTGGTCGGTGGCGGTTCGATGAAGATCGTCAACCAGACCGTGCCGGTCGCGTTGGCCCACCTGGGCTACCAGCCGGAGCAGGTCGAGGCGATCGTCGCCTACATCGACGACCACGCGACCGTCGACGGCGCACCCGCGTTCAGGCCCGAGCACCTCGAGGTGTTCGACTGCGCGATGGGGGAGCGCTCGATCGCTCCGATGGGCCATGTCCGCATGATGGCCGCCGTGCAGCCGTGGATCAGTGGCGCGATCTCGAAGACGGTCAACATGCCCGAGTCGGCGACCGTCGAGGACGTCGAGCACATCTACATGGAGGGCTGGCGGCTCGGGCTGAAGGCGCTGGCAATCTACCGCGACAACTGCAAGGTCGCCCAGCCGCTGTCGGTCAGCAAGAAGAGCTCGACCGCCGAGAAGCCGTCGACGACGACCGACGAGGTGGCGGCCCAGGCCGGCATCGTGCGGCGACGGCTGCCGCGCCAGCGGCCCGCGCAGACGTTGTCGTTCACGGTCGGTGACGCCGAGGGCTACATGACGGCGGGGGAGTACCCCGGTGACGGTCTGGGCGAGATCTTCGTCAACCTCGGCAAGCAGGGCTCGACGCTGTCGGGTGTGATGGACGCGTTCGCGATCAGCGTCAGCATCGGCCTGCAGTACGGCGTGCCGCTCGAGGCGTTCGTGTCGAAGTTCATCAACATGCGCTTCGAGCCTGCGGGCATGACCGACGACTCGGAGGTCAAGTTCGCGTCCTCGATCGTCGACTACATGTTCCGGCGGCTTGCAATCGAGTACCTGCCGCCCGAGACGCGCCACCAGCTGAACATCTACACGATGCAGGAGCGGATGGCCCAACTCGACGCCGGTGGCGGTCACGCCGCGCCGGTGCCGACCGACGACACCTCGCCGAGGGCGGACGCCGAGGGGCAGACGGTCCTGCCGGTCACGCCGGAGCACCCGATCGACGACAACTACAGCAACGCGCCGATGTGCTACCAGTGCGGCGTGTCGATGGTCCGCGCCGGCTCGTGCCACTGCTGCCCGCAGTGCGGGACGACCAGCGGGTGCAGCTGACAGCGACCCGCACGCTCTCATCCGGCTCCACGCCGCCACCCGGTGGGAACCAGTAGTGACCAGCCCCCGGATCATCGGGGTCGTGGCCGCGGAGCAGCAGCACGCGGTCACTCGCGTCGACCACGATCACCTTCGCCGAGACCCGCGGCGGCTTCACACCTGCCCTGCGTTGCTGGCGTCCGTCTCGTCCGCGACGACGCCGGCGGCGGCACTCGTCGGGTACTCCTCGGCGGTCATGCGCCAGTGCAGGGCCGTGCCGGACTCGCGTGGCGCCTCCGGCTCGCGTTCGACGGTCTCGACGTGGCGGTACCCGAGACGGGCGGGGATGCGCCGGCTCCGCTCGTTCGCCCGATCGTGGCGGATCTCGACATAGCTGACGTCGTCGAGCGCCAGCGCTGCCGCCGTCGCGAGCGCGCTCCCTCGGGTCGCGTAGCCGTGCCCGGTCACGTCCGATCGCACCCAGTAGCCGATCTCCAGACCGCCCACGCCCAGGCGGGGGTGCATGCCGAGGCTGCCGACGATCTCGTCGTCGGGGCTGCGGATGGCGTACCCGAACGTCGTGCGGGCGTCCCATTCCTCCTGCGATCGCCGGAGGAAGTCGGCACCGACGTCGCGGTTGTAGCCGGGCGCCCACGGCATCCACGACGTCAGTTCGTCGATCGACGACAGGATCGCGTCCAACTTGGGCTCGAGGTCGTCGTCCCGCCAGCGCTGCAGGACCACCGTGCGCCCGACGATGCGCTGCGGCGGTGTGCCGCTCAACCACGCGACATCGGCGCCCATGGCGCGACGGTACGAATCCCCGGCCGCGGTCGCAAGCATCGTGGGGAACCGATCGGGGTTGGGCGTTGAGATGTTTCCCCGGATGGACGGGGAGACGACGTCGCGCGACGCGGTGCGCGCGGTCATGCGTCCGGCTCGTCACCGGTCGCGGCCGGGCGTGCCGGGTCGGCGCTCCACTGCGACCACGATCCCGGGTAGAGGCGCGCCCCGACGAGGCCGGCGTGCTCCATCGCGAGCAGGTCGTGGCAGGCCGTGACGCCCGATCCGCAGTAGACGATGGCGCAGGACGGATCGTCGACGCCGGCGTCGCGGTACCGGTCGGCGAGGGCGTCCGGGCCGATGAAGCGTCGGGTCGCCTCGTCGAGGTTGCCGACGAACGGGACGTTGACGGCGCCCGGGATGTGCCCCGCCCTGGGATCGACGGGTTCGACGCGCCCGGCGTAGCGGTCGGCGGCGCGTGCGTCGACGACGGTGCCACCCCGGTTCCGCGCCTCGGCGACCTCGTCCGCGCTCGCCAGGTGCTCCTGCGGCCAGCTGTCGAGCACGAACGTGCCGGGCACGACCACCGGTGGCACCCGGGACAGCGGTTCGTCCCAGGCGGCGACGCCGCCGTCGAGCAGGGCCGCGGACACATCGCACGCCCGCAGGAGCCACACCAGCCGGGCGGCGTACGCTCCGCCCGCGTCGTCGTAGGCGACGACCGCCATGCCGGGACGCAGCCCGGCGCGACGCATGCCCTCGGCGAACATGGCTGGTGGCGGCAGCGGGTGCCGGCCGGCTGCGGGGGAAGCCGGCGCCGCCAGCCAGCGGTCCAGGTCGACGAACACCGCACCGGGCAGATGGCCGGCCTCGTACGCCGCACGGCCGGAACGGCCGTCGAGGTACCAGCGGACGTCGCACACCAGCGTGTCATGTCGGTCGCGCAGCCGGTCGGCGTCGACGAGCACGGGGTGGGTCTGGCGCATGTGCTGGCCAGTCGTCGGGGCGATGACGGATCTCGGTGCGGCGACCGTGTGCGGAACGCCGACAGGTACCATTGCCCAGATCGTGAACGGTTCTCCAGTGCGTGATGGCGTCGCCCGCGACCTGCGGGTCGTCCTGGGGATCGCAGCCTGGATCGCTGCGACCGCCGTTGCGGCCATGACCGCGATCGCCACCGACGCCATCGCCGGCCCCGTCCTGCTGGCCGGCACGGGCCTGATGGGGCTGATGGCCATCGTGCCGGGCGTGTTCGGCCGACGGCGTGCCCGCGAGCGCCGGCAGTTGCTGCGGCGCGTCGGTGAGCCCGCGGCGCTGACGGGCGTGTGGCGGCGGAACCTGGCCGCGGCATGGAGCGCACGTGAGGCATTCATCGGCGTCGCGGACGATCTGACGGGATCGCCGCTCGGCGACCACGTGGCCGGGTCGCAGTACACGATCGACGCCGCCCTGGAGCGCTGCGGGGTGCTCGCCCGCGAGGGCGACCGTCTCGCGCGCCTGCTGCCAGGCTCCCGTGTGCGCGCCCTGCGCCGTGATCTGCGTGCGGCGCGGCGCCGCGATCCGCATGGCGAACGCGCGCGTGCGCTGACGGTGCGGGTCGACGAGGTCGCTCGGTTGACCGCATCGATCGACCGGCTCCGCGGCCGGCTCGAGGCAGCGGTGCACGACCTGCAGACCGCCGCCTGGCGCGCGGCGGAGCTGCGGACCGCGTCCGCGGTGGATGCCGACGCGACGCTGGACGAGTTGCTCGAGGACCTCGCGCACCTGCGTGCCGCACTCGTCGAGGTGGACCAGCCGATGCCGCAACCGCCCACGCGACGGCCCTCCGGCGCACCGGGGCGCGGCGGCACGACGGAGCAGGCACGGGCCATCGGCCTCGGCTACGATGCGTGAGCGCTGTCTGACGCAGATGATCGGCGGGGAGGGTCGCCGCGGCGACGTCGGAGCGGACGGTGCGGCGGGAACGACGACCTTCTGAGAGGCGGTCTGGCGCTGTGCGTGCGCGTTCGTCACGGCTCCGACCAGACCGTGCACATCGTCCGTGGGCGAGGACTGCGCACGACGTGGGGGCGGAGTTCGATCACCCCGTGGCATCGGCACACCGACCGGGAGGTGATGTCGGCGTGGATGGACGAGCACGATCGTCGTGGCCGGGCGGCGACCACGATGGGGGCGCACCACGGCGTCGGCGGGGGGACGCTGTCATCGCCGCGGCCACGGCCGCGGCGTTGATCATCGCGGTCGGCGTGGCCGTGGCGAACGGGTCGACGGCACTCGCCTGGCGCGATCGGGCGCTGACCGCTGAACAGTCCGCGGCGCGGGCGGTCGCGGCCGCGAACGTCAGCCGGCAGAACGAGCAGGACGCGCGACGCCAACAGCGCATCGACCGTGGGCTACGCCGCGCGATCGCGAGCCAGCTCGCGGCCTCCGAGGCTGACGCCGCCGCGCTCGAGGCTCGGGTCATCGCGCTGGCCGGAGACCGTGCCCGTGACGAGGACGTCGGTCGTGCGGCTGGGACGACGGCGCCGGTCGACCGCGTCAGGACGCTGCAGGCGCAGGTCGACAACTGCGTCGCCCAGGTCGACGCCGCCCGGGTCGCCGTCGCAGCCGACGCGGAGGCCGACGACTGGCAGGCGGCGCTGACGGCCGCCCAGGCCACGTGCGAACAGGTTGCCGCCGACGTCGACGCGCTGGCGGACGGGGCGCGGTGAGCTCCGGCGACATGCGTGCCGTGATGGTGGCGGCGGCCGTCTTGCTGGCGGGGTGCGCACCCACCGCCACGGAGCCTCCGTCGGCCACCTACGTCGTCAGCACACCGACGGAGGACGCGGTCGCCGACGCGAGACCCATACGTCTTGACGTGCTGCACGTCACCTCCGCGGAGCGGGTCGCGCGACAGTTGACCGTGCGCGTCCGTGCGCGTGCATGCGGGCGTCTGGCCACGGCGTCGGGCGTGGCCGTCGGGCCCCGACTGCTGGTGACCAACCGGCACGTGGTGCAGGGCGCGGAGGTCCTCGAGCTCAACCACTGGGACGGCACGCGCGCCCGCGCGCGACCGACAGGGCTCGCCGTGGCCGACGACCTCGCTCTGGTGCGCGTGTCGACGCGCCTGCCGGCGGTTGCGCGCCTGGCCCCCGTCGACGTCGATGAGCAGACGGAGGTGCTGGTCGTCGGCTACCCCGACGGTGGCAGGCAGACCGTCGAACGCGGTGAGGTGGTCGAGTACGCCCGCCTGCGATCACCGGCCGACGCGAGCCCGGTCATCCGGATGGCGGTGGACATCGCGCCGGGCAACTCGGGAGGAGCGGTGGTGGACCGCACGGGCGCCCTCGCCGGTGTGGTGTTCGGCGTCGAGACCGGGACGGACTACGGCCTGGCGATCCCGGCGTCGGCGGTCGCGGATCTGCTCGACGACGGCGGGACCGCCGCGCCCGCTGGCTGCTCGTGACGGCGTGCGCTCTTGTCTGCGGGCGGTGGGGATGGCATCGTGAGTGCGACACCCTCGACGCCGGCACGGCAGATCTGGACATATGGCCACGATAGGGATGGACGACGAACGTCGGCGACGCAAGTGGCTCGGGTCGTCGCTGTTCGTCGGTCGGTTGCGCGGGGCGGGCAAGTTCGGTCGCATGATCATGCGCTGGCTGGTGTGGTGGCCGATCCGCATGCTGTTCTGCAGCCCACTGACCGTGCACCATCGGGTCGCACTGCCACGTGAACCCGTCGTGTTCGTCGCGAACCACGCGAGCCACGCCGACACGGTGGTCCTGCTGGAGGTCCTGGCAC
This sequence comes from Euzebyales bacterium, assembly GCA_036374135.1. Lineage (NCBI taxonomy): Bacteria > Bacillati > Actinomycetota > Nitriliruptoria > Euzebyales > Euzebyales bacterium. Next base: position 1,856 of record DASUUK010000103.1, on the reverse strand, counting down.
GCGGTCGGCCGCTGGCGGTGGCGGCCGCCGACGACTACTGGTTCAAGGACACGATCAAGGGTCTGGCGCTGGCGGGATCGCTCGGTGCGTTCCCGTTCCCCCGCGAGGGCAGCCGGGGTCTGCGCCGCACGGAGGAGCTGCTGGCCGCCGGCTGGTCCGTGCTGATCTACCCGCAGGGTACGCGTGGTGGAGGCAAGTTCCGGTCGGGCATCGGCCGCCTGGCCGCGGCCGGCGCCGTGCTCGTGCCGGTCGGCGTCGTCGGCACGCGCCACGTCCTGCCCAAAGGCGCCACGTGGCCGCGCAGGCACCGCGTATCGGTCCACATCGGCGAGGCCATCCGCGTGCGGGACACCCAGGAGGCGGTGCGTCGCGCAGAGCAAGCGGTCGCCGAGCTGTCGCATGACCCCGAGCTGGGTGCCGCCTGAGCGTCGTGACACCTCTGCGACCGTGGATGAGGGCGCGCGGGATCGAGCCGGTGGACCGCGAACCGTGTGATGGACGCCCGACCGTCGTGGCCGCACCGTGATCGTCGACTGCGGCCTCTACGAGGGTGGGAAGCGCGTCAAGGAGGACCTGACGCTCGATCAGGCCTACGAACGCGCCGGCGACGGTAAGGGCTTCGTATGGGTCGGGCTGCACAACCCGTCCCCGGACGAGTTCGATGACGTCGCGCGCCGCTTCCATCTGCACGAACTGGCGGTGGAGGATGCGATCAAGGCGCACCAGCGCGCCAAGCTCGAGGTGTACGGCGAGAGCCTGTTCGTGGTGCTCAAGCCCGCCCACTACGACGACGCCGCCGAGCAGATCACCCTCGGTGAGATCATGCTGTTCGTCGGCGAGCAGTTCGTCGTCACGGTGCGCCACGGCGACATCACCTCGCTGGGCCCGGTGCGCGAACGGCTCGAGGGGGACCCCTCACTGCTGTCGATCGGACCGGCCGCGGTCCTGTACGCGGTGCTCGATCGCGTGGTCGACGAGTACCTGCCGGTCGCGGTCGATCTCGACCGCGACGTTGAACAGGTCGAGGAACAGGTCTTCAGCGCTGACGTTGGCAACCCGACGGAGCGCATCTACCGGCTGAAGCGCCAGATCGTGGGCTTCCACCACGCCACCACCGGGCTGATCGAGCCGCTGGATCTCCTGGTGCGCAACCGCGTGCCCATCGACACCGAGCACCTGGCGGAGTATCTGCGTGACGTCGCCGACCACGCCCGACGTGTGGATCAGCAGGTGGACGCCCACCGGGACCTGCTGACCAGTGTGCTGCAGGCCAACCTGGCACAAGTCGGCATCAGGCAGAACGAGGATGCTCGGCGCATATCCGCCTGGGTGGCGATCGCTGCGGTGCCCACGCTGATCGCGGGCGTCTACGGGATGAACTTCGACCACATGCCGGAGCTCGACTGGCGCTGGGGCTACCCGCTGGCGCTCGTCGCCATGGTCGCGATCTGTGTCGTCCTGTACCGCGGCTTCCGGCGCAACGGCTGGCTGTGACGCCGCGTGGGTCACTCACGCGTGCGAGCGTTGGCGCGTGTCCCTCCACCCCGCGTGCACGCCGCACGTCGACGACGGGTTGTAGCGCGACAGCACGGTCGTGCACTCGTCGGCTGCGCAGGTGCGTCGATCGCCGTAGTTCTCGATGCGGTCGCCGCCGACGACCCGCTGGTGACGGGACTGGCGCAGATGCGGCTGCGCCTGCTCGGCCGTGCTCATGATGCACGCGCCGACGGGTCGACGGGCCGCTCGCGCACCATCGTGGGCGCGGCGTCACAGACGGGGCAGCGCAGGTGATCGGTCGCGTGCGCTGACTGGTCGCCGTAGAACCAGCGAATGCAACGCTCGCAGAAAGCCCATTG